>CACEJE010000011.1 GCA_902559815.1 uncultured Thiothrix sp. | reverse complement strand
CTCATCAATTTTTAATATTTTTGTTTTAAGCTCTGTAAGCTTCTGTTCATCAGCGACAACAATATGTCCAGGAGCATTGCTTATAAATTCTGAATTTGATAGCCTTGATTCTATTCCTTCAGCTAGTTTAATATATTTTGATTTTTCTTTATTTAGTCTTTCTACTTCAGAGCTAACATCGATAATTTCAGCGGTAGGTATAAGAAGTTTTAAATTGTTATACACGCAAGTATAGTAATTTACAGTTTTGCTTTCATTACCATATGATATATTTTTAATTTTTGCTAAGTTTTTAATTAAGGGTGATAATTCTGATAGGAATAATTTATCTTTTTTTGTTTCCCCGGTAACCAAAATATCAATCATTTTGTTTGGCTGCACCCCAATTTCAGACCTTGTTTTTCTTATTGCTGATATTAATGCAACCATCCAATTAATATTTTCAATATTTTTTTCTGAAAGATATTCATTTGCTTCGGGATAAGAATTATCTTGTATAAATTTTTTATCTTCAAATATATCTCGATAGATCTCCTCGGTTATGAATGGCATTATAGGGTGCAAGAGAAGCAAAATATTTTTAAGGATGTCGCGTAAATTAAAAATAATAGAGTTTTTTTCTATTTCAGATATATTATCTTGGTTGATTTTTGATTTTGCTATTTCTATATACCAACTACAATAATCTTGCCATACAAAGCTGTATAAATTCTTCGCTGCATAATCGAATCTATAATTTTTATAATTTAATTTTGTGTCATTAATTATTTCGCCTAACTTATGACGTATCCAAATATCTTCATCCTTGTATTCATATGCATCTTTTTTTACAAAAGAATCACTTTGCATTTTTACAAAACGAGCTGCATTCCATAGTTTATTACAAAAATTTCTATATCCCTCAACTCTTTTAAGATTAAAATTAATATCTCTGCCATTACTAGCAAGCGAAGCAAATGTAAATCTTAGAGCATCAGTCCCATAAGAATCAATTCCTTGTGGATACTCTTTCTTTGTATTTTTTATTATTTTTTCTGACATCTCAGGTTGCATTAAATCCGAAGCTCTTTTGTTAATTAAATCATTTAGACTAATTCCATCAATAAGATCTATAGGATCTATTATATTTCCTTTAGATTTTGACATTTTGTTTCCATAAGAATCTTTCACCAATCCATGCACGTAAATTTTTTCAAAAGGAACATCCTCAAGAAATTTTTTACCCATCATAATCATTCGGGCAACCCAAAAAAATATAATGTCAAAACCTGTTATCAAGACACTTGTGGGATAAAAAGTTTTTACCCTTTCTGTTTCTTTTGGCCATCCTAGTGTTGAAAAGGGCCACAATGAAGATGAAAACCAAGTATCTAAAACATCTTCGTCTTGATTTAAAATAACTTCATCTTTTATATCGTATTTTTTTCTAATATCATCTTCATTTTTTCCGACATAAATATTATTTTCGTCATCATACCAAGCAGGTATCCTATGACCCCACCAAAGCTGTCTACTAATACACCAGTCTTGAATATTATTCATCCATTCAAAATATGTTTTCTCCCAATTTTTTGGAACAAATTCAATTTCATTTTGCTCAACACATTTAATTGCCTCATCAGCAAGTGGTTTAATTTTTACATACCATTGATCAGTCATTAAAGGCTCAATAATAGAATGACTTCTATCACCTCTAGGTATAATCATTTTATGATTTGAACTATTTATTAACTGTCCTAAATCTTCTAAATCAGAAAGAATTTTCTTTCTAGCTTCAAATCTATCTAAATTATTATATTCTTTAATATCGCATTTAATTCTAGCTGAATTATCAAATATATTTAAAATTTCTAAACCATGTTTTTTTGCTAATTCGTAGTCATTAAAATCATGTGCAGGTGTAATTTTTAAACATCCTGTGCCAAACTCCATATCAACATACTCATCAGATATTATTGGAACTTTTTTTCCGGTTATGGGGACAACGGCTTGTTTACCAATAAATGATTTATACCTGTCATCATTTGGATTAATTGCTACACCAGTATCTCCAAGAATAGTTTCTGGTCTAGTAGTTGCAACTTTTAAAAAATTTTCTTGATCACCATCTATTGGGTATTTAATTTCCCATAGTTTTCCATTTTCTTCAGAAGATATGACCTCAAGATCAGATAAAGCAGTTTGAAGAACTGGATCCCAATTTACAAGTCTTTTACCTTTATAAATTAAACCTTCTTCGTATAAATCAATAAATACTTTGTTTACTGCGGCTGATAAACCTTCATCAAGTGTAAATCTTTCACTTTCCCAATCAAGAGAAGCTCCCATTCTTCTTAGTTGTTTTGTAATAATATCTCCAGATTGACTTTTCCAATCCCATACTTGATCAATGAACTTTTCCCTACCTAAATCTGTTCTTGAGATACCTTGAGCAGTTAATTTTCTTTCAACAACCATTTGAGTAGCTATACCCGCATGATCTGTACCGGCTTGCCAAAGAGTTTTATAACCAAGCATTCTATGGTACCGACAAAGAATATCCATTAATGTAACTTGAAAAGCGTGACCCATGTGTAATGTGCCAGTTACATTAGGAGGAGGAATCATAATACAATATGGATCACCTTCTTTACTTGGGGAAAATATTTTGTTCTCTTCCCATTGTTTGTACCATTTTTCTTCAATTTCAGAAGGATTGTATTTTGTATTGATCATTTAAATATCTTAGCTCAGATTTTTCTATAAAGATTTAGCATAGTTAATTATAAAATGAGATAAAAGAGAGACAGGTCTTCCAGTTCCTCCTTTTTGCCCACCCTCATTCCATGCTGTGCCAGCAATATCTAAATGAGCCCAGTTATATTTTTCAGTAAACCTTGATAAAAAACATGCTGCAGTGATTGTTCCAGCATATCTTTTTCCAATATTTGCTATGTCAGCGAAATTACTATCTAGCTCTGATTGAAATTCCTCCCACAAAGGTAATTCCCAAATATAATCATGGCTAATATTTGAGCTATTAACTAGCATTTCAGTAAGTTTTTTATCGTTGGAGAGAACTCCGCTGGCAACTTTGCCTAAAGCAACAAGAACAGCTCCCGTTAATGTTGCTATATCAATTACATACTTAGGTTTGAATCTTTCGGCATATGTAAGAGCATCACACAATACAAGTCGACCTTCAGCATCAGTATTTAAAATTTCAACCGTTTGGCCAGACATTGTAGTTACTACATCGCCGGGATTAGTTGCAGATCCACTAGGCATGTTCTCAGCAGATGCAATGATTCCGATTACATTTACTTTCAAGTTAAGTTCACTTATACATTTGATCGTGCCTAGAACACTTGCTGCTCCGCACATATCGTATTTCATTTCATCCATTCCATTACTTGGTTTGATAGATATACCTCCAGTATCAAAAGTAATTCCTTTTCCAACAAGCACTATAGGTTTTTCATTTTTATTTGCTCCAGTATATTTTACTGTTATTAATTTTGATGGTTCTTCACTACCATTACCAACAGAAAGGAGGCAATTCATTCCCATATTCTTCATCTCTTTTTCATTATGAACTTTTACATTTAACTTTTTATTTGTTTTACCTAAAGAAGCTGCTGTCTTTGCTAGATAAGTTGGAGTACAAATATTACTTGGCAGATCACCTAATTCTTTAGCTAGCTTTATACCATTTGATATTGCCTCACCTTGAGTAATAGCTTTATTCATAATTTTTTTATTAATACTTTTATTATCTCTGAATAAGAAAATCAGTTTATTTATTTTATAATTTATCTTTTTTGTCTTATTTTTAGTTTTATTATATTGATACTCAATATCATTAAATTTAATAGATATGTTTCTTACAGCCCAGTCTTTTTTAATATCTTTATGAGAAAAAGTATCTAAATTAATATAAATATTCTTTGCATTTTCTTTTTTACAAACATCTGCTGCTTTTTTTATTGCTTTTAAAAATTTTTTTTCGTTATATTTATTTTTTTCTCCTAATCCAATAAAGTAGCTTTTTTCAAAATTTTTATTTAGCGTTTCATAGATACTAATAGACTCATTAATTTCACCTTGAAATGACGAGCTCTTAATAATATTAGAAATTTTTGTTAGCTCTGGTTTATCAAAAGCATAAGAAAATTGGCTTATATTAGCGCCCTTAAATATTCCAAATATTGCTGACCCTTTGGCAGCATTTGGTGTTATATTATTGATTAAATTGTATTGCATAGTTTCTGTTGCCTCATTAAATTATTGAATATGAAAATTAACTATAAATATACCAAAATTAGAGAAAAATGGTTGGAAATTTACAAAATGTGTAAATTAAAATTAGACATTTTTAATAAAATAACCAAATCTGTATTTTATAAAATTAAGAATACCAAAATCACTTTATTATTAAAAGTATTTAAAAAGTTAATTACAAATAATTTAGTTCCTGTAGAAGAATATAAAAACCTGAATATTATAGATAAATACCTTCTTAGAAGCTTTTCTCTTACATTTTTAGCTGTGATCTCGGTATTAATACTTGTAATTGTGGGCAGACTATTTGTAAAACTTCTAGGTTATGTAATTGATGGAAGATTTGAAATTGAAATGATTTTTTCACTATTATTTTTAAGTACTTCAAAATCAATAATTTTATTATTACCTTTTGCAATTATGATAGGTTTAATTATTGCGCTTTCTAAGTTTTATAAAGATAGCGAAATATATGCTTTAAAAGCATCGGGAAATTATAAGACAACATTTATTAAGTTATTTTTTATAATTACAATACCGTCTTTTTTAATAATACTGATATTAAATATTTTTACGTCACCATATCTGATTTCTGAAATACAAAAAAAGAAAATAGAGGCAGCTACTACATCAGAAATAGGCTTAACTACTCCTGGAAAGTTTATTCAAATGAAAGACAAAAATTGGATAATTTTTGTTGAGGACATAGAGGATAAAGTTTCAAAAAGAATTTTTATAAAAAGCTCTGAAAATAATAAAGTATCCATTGAGACAGCAGAAGAGGGAGATGAATTTGTTGAAGATGGGGTAAGAATGTTGATCTTGAGAAATGGACAAAGATATACCGGTACACCCGGCACAGGTAATTTCCAGGTGATGAAATATGATAAGCATGAAGTTAAATTAATAAACTCAACTCCAGATTTTTCTTTAAATTATAGAATGAAGAGTATTTTTGATTTGTTAAGTGATAATAACTTGGCGTTATCCAATGCAGAAATTCAATGGCGTCTATTTTCTCCACTTTCAGTCATTATATTAATTTTATTTGCTTTTATCTTTTCAGATATTAAGCCAAGACAAAATAAATATTCAAATATACTTGCTGCTATAATTATATATTTTCTATATTCAAATTTAGTAATTGTTTCAGTAAATCAAATTCAAAAGGATGTATATCTATTTTCTTATATAGGTACTTGGTGGGTTCATATGCTTGCAATAATTTCCTGTTATTTAATATACTTTTTGAAAAGAAAACAACTAACTCAATTTAATGATATAAAAATTATTTTAAAAAATATTTATAAAAAAACATGAAAATATTAGATAGATATATTGCAAAACAAGTATTAGTATCGATTTTTTCGGTCTTAGGTATATTAATTATAGTTGTTGGCTTGCTTGATTTAGTAGATGAGATAAAAAAAATTAGTGATGATTATCCAATATCTTTGGCTTTTTTATATGTAATACTTAATACTCCTCAAAATATTTATGAAATTTTACCAATAGCAACCCTTATGGGAAGTTTAATTGGTCTTAGCAAACTATCAAGTACAAGCGAACTAAATGCTGCAAAGTCATCTGGATTATCTTTTCTTAAAATTACCTCTATTACACTCAAAACAGGACTTTTAATTGTCGTTATAACTTTTTTAATAGGGGAGTTTATAGCGCCAAAAGGACAACAGCTTGCTAATAACATTAAGAACTTAAGTGAATCGACAAGATTAAGTATGAAAAATACAGATGGCATTTGGATTAAAAGTAATAGTAGTTTTATTCATATAGCAAAAGTTTATCCAAATAAAATTGTACAAGAAGTTTCGCTGTATAGATTTAATAATAAACAACAATTAATGGAATCTATTTATGCTGAAGAAGGATATTATGCTAATGGGATGTGGAAAATGAAAAATGTCACATCCACAAGCTTTATGAAAAAAGACATTGAGATTGAAACAGAGGCAGAAGCAACTTTTCAAGAATTTATTGATTTAGATTTATTCGATATCATGATCATTAAACCTAATCAGATGACACTTTTTCAGTTAAAAACGTATATAAATTATTTGAAAAATAATCTTATGGAGTCAAAAAGTTATGAATTAGCATTTTGGTCAAAATTTTCAATACCATTATCTTGCTTAGTTATGTTTTTACTCACAACACCATTCGTTCATTCTAATATAAGATCTGCAAGTTTTGGAAAAAGAATTTTCGTTGGTATTTTATTGGGCGTAACTCTATTTTTATTTAATCAGACATTAAATAAACTATCAGTTATTATTGATATAAATCCTATTGTAGGTTCTTTTTTGCCTTTGATAATTTTAATTATACTAAGTCTGGCAATAATAAAAAAGCTTTATGGATTTAAGATTTTATTAAAAAGGTTTTCGAAATAATATCATGTAAGCATTTCTTATCTTTATGAAAAATTGATATAATAAATCCAAATCCAAAAAAAAGAATAGATATAATTGCAACATTAAATCTTAAAATAGCTTTTTTATAAGATATTTTATTACCATTTATATCAACAATTTTTAATTTCCACGTTCTCATTCCTAGAGTACCCTGTTTGTTTACCCAAAACCACACGAAAAAATATTGAATTATTAAATAAAAATATATTTGCACTATAATTTTTAAGAATATGTCTTCTTGAAGATTAAAATTAAATAATGGCAAAGACATTAAAAATAGAATTGAAATAACTAATATTAAATCATAAATTATTGCTATTATTCTCCTCCAAAGTGAAGCATATTGCATAATTAAACCTCATTGTACTAAATCAAAATTTTCTTTATTATATAATATAAATATTATGAAAAATATATTACATAATGACTATTTAGATAGCTTTCTTGATAACATATGGGCGGAGCAGGGTCTCTCTAAAAATACTTTAATATCTTATGAAAATGATATTAGAAAATTTTTAGTGCATATGGAAAATAAAAAAATTAAATTATCAGAAGTAACTCATTCTGATATAAATTCTTTTTTATCTCTTAGATTTTCAAATGGTATTTCTTCACGAAGTAATATGAGATTAATTTCTTCATTGAAAAAATTTTTTTTGTATTTACTATCTCATAATATTATTAAAAAAAATCCAGCAGAAAATCTTGAAAGTCCAAGAAAAATAAAAAGTCTCCCACATACTATAGACGTTGAAAGTGTTGATAAGTTATTAAATGCGCCGAATATAAAATCAAAATTAGGTGCTAGAGATAAAGCTATGTTAGAAGTACTGTACGCCTGTGGTTTAAGAGTTTCTGAATTAGTTACATTAAAACTTTCTCAAGTTATCATGGAAAGTAACTTTGTAAGAGTAATGGGTAAAGGAAGTAAGGAACGAATAATTCCTATAAACGATTATGCTTTATCCTTCTTAAAAGTTTACATAGACGATTATCGACCACAATTTATTCGTGATAAAAAAATAGACTCATTGTTTCTAAGTAATAGAGGAAAAGAAATGACAAGGCATTCTTTCTGGCACATACTTAAAAAATATGCAATTCAAGTAGGCATTAGAAGTCATTTATCACCTCACACATTAAGACATGCATTTGCAACGCATATGATTAATAATGGAGCAGATTTAAGAGTTGTTCAGCTATTACTAGGACACAGTGATTTATCAACAACTCAATTATACACTCATATAGCTAAAAATGAATTGAAGGAGCTACATTGCAAAAATCATCCAAGAGCTTAGCAGAAATAATTAGATTTTTATTAATCTTTCAAATTATTTTTATACTTTTATTTTCACCATTTAGTGTAAATCTATTTGCTAATGAAAAAGATGATCCTAATATTATTTTTTTACAAAAAAAGTTGAGAGAAATTATACCTAAGTATAATTTTGATAGTATTAAGCCCTCTCCAATTACAAATATTTATGAGGTTGTTTATGGAGGTGAAATAATATACGTTACACACGATGCAAAATATATATTTGAAGGTGGAAATTTACAAAGAATTATATTAGAACAAGGAAAGTATTATTTTAAAAATCTTACGGATATATCAGAAGAAGTAGGAAGAAAAATTTTATTAGATAAAATACCAGATTCTAAACTATTTGTTTTTGGTAAAAATAGCTCTAATTATATTACTGTCATAACTGACATAGATTGTGCTTATTGTAGAAAATTTCATAAAGATATACCTATATTTATGGATAATGATATAAAGATTAGGTATTTAGTATTTGCAATCAAACCAAGCTCCAAAAAAAAGATAATTTCGGCTTGGTGCTCAGATGATCAGAATAAGGCCTTTACATTATTAAAAAATGAAGAAAAAATACCAAACCAGAGTTGTAAAAACCCTATTGAGGAACATCAAGAGCTAATAAGTGCTATTGGTGTAGGATCAACACCATCAATATTTCTCCCAGATGGATCATTAATACAAGGCTATGTTGAACCACAAGAGATTATTAAAAAAATAAATAATTAGAAAACCAGCAATTTTGATTTTCGAAACCATTAATTATTAAAGTATTTTTAGCTCTAGTACAAGCAACATAAAGAAGGTTTTTTTCTTCGGTTTCTTCTTTGGACTTTGCATCAAGAAATTTTTTATCAATAATTGAGTTATTTTGAAAATTTGTTGTACGCAAAATAAGATCTTCACACGCTAACAAGTTATTGAAAACAGGATAAATTATATTTTTTAAATTTTTTGAATTGTTTCTATAAGTTTGCGCAAGTATAACAACCTCAGATTCCAGACCTTTTGCAGCATGTATAGAAAGAATTCTAACATTATTTGATAATATGGTTTGATAATCTTCTGGATATTTTTTAATTTTTTCCATATAGTTTAAAAATCCTAAAGGCGTTATATATCTTCCTTGATTTAATTTTAAAGACAAATTTAAAAATGAAAGTAAATTATTTTTAATTTCATAATTTTTTAAAGTATTTTTACTAATGTATTTGTTATATATATCAGTATCTTTATAAATTTTATTTAATAAATCATGGATTGGTATTCTACCAATTAATTGTTTCCAAATTTTTATTTTGTTCATAAACTTATTTTTAATTAAAAATTTTTCAAGATCATTAAAATTATTTACATCATATTTTGAAATTTCGTCAATTTGTACATTAAATAAAGGTGACGTAATAAGAGAAAATAAATTATATGTATTTTTTTCGCTTAATATTAAATACTTTAGTAATTTATAAATATCATTGATTTCTCTATTTTCTAAAAGAGACTTCTTTTTGTCTGTACTAAAAGGTATATTATTCGCAACCATTGAATCAGCAAGCTGATCTATATGTGTTCTATCCTTTAATAAAATAATTATATCTCTATAATTTATAGTTTTATTATCTACAATGTTATGAATCTGCTCAGTTATCTTTTCTGATTCAATGTAAATCTGATCTTCTATTGAATTTACTTCATAATTACTTTCTAATTTAAGGTTATTTATAATTACTTTGCCTTTTCTTTTAATTATTGTCGTGAATTTTTCTTGAAAATTAAAAACCTCATTCACATATTCAATAATCTCTTTTGAAGATCTTCTTGATTCTAATAAATTAATATCTTCGGATAAAAAGTATTTTTTAGTAAAGTCTCTTGATAAGGCAAAAATTTTTGCCTCTGAACCTCTAAAACCGTATATAGATTGGTTAGGGTCACCAACAATTGTAACAGTGCATTTATCTTGAAGATTATGAATAGCAAGGAGAATAATTTTAATTATTTTCCATTGAAGACTATTTGTATCTTGAAATTCATCTATAAGTAAATGATTTATAGAATTTGCAATTTTATAAAGAATCCAGTCATCCATTTCAAGACTTGAAAGTTTTTTATAACATAGCCAAGTTTTATCATCAAAATCATATAAATCATTTTCGTACAAAAAATTCTGGTATTCTTCGAAATATTTTTGAATTACAAATTTCCAAGAAATTTGAATTTCCCTAAAGACCTTTTCTTCATATAAAAAAATATTATCTATAAATATATCTATAAAAATATTATTTTTCTCTAATTTTTTTGTTAAAGATTTTTTTGGTGTTCTACTTTTTGTTAAAAAGAAATTTTTTATAAGATTAACTTTTTCTTCATTAGAAATTTCTTTCGAATTTAAGCCATTAGTTAGTATTTCAAGCTCTTTTTGTAAAGAGTTTTCATTAATCATATTACGGATATCTTTTATTAAACATAATTGTAGATTATTTAAAATATCTTGATCGTATGCTATTTTTGATTTATTAAAATCTGTTTTTTCATTTGTCTCTAAATAATATGCTTTCTTATTAATAATTTCTTTAATTGAATTTTTTACTAAATTATAGCTTCCAATGGTTTCTATTAAAAAATTAACATTATTTTTTAACAAAATATTTTTATTTAAGTATTCTTCACTTAATATTTTATTTTGTATTTCTTCCGAGATTATATTTGAGTTAACTTTTGAATTTAATGTCAAGTTATCTGATATATCATCGTCTAAGTGAAATTGAAGGAGTATTTCAATGAAAAACGAATCAAATGTCGATATTCTAATATCTTTATTGTTTAATTGGATTTTTAAAAAAAGTTCTTTAGCTTTTTTACAGTATTTTTCTAGATTTTTGTTAATTCCAATTTCATTAAGCTCTTTTACTATATCTTGTTCATTTATTTGGGCCCAATGTTCTATCTTGTCATTCAGTCTTTCCCTCATCTCTGCTGCAGCTTTTTTTGTGAATGTTATTGCTGTGATTTTTTCTGGTTCTATGTCATCTAATAATAATCTTAATATTTTTGATATTATGATCCAAGTTTTTCCTGTTCCAGCAGATGCAATTACATTGATACTTTTGTTACTTTGTAAAAAATTATTTATATTCATTTGTTATTATAATAATATAAAATTTATAAATTAAGTAATTGGAGATAAATATGTTAAGAATAGCACTTTTTTTAGGAACGAACTTTGCAATTTTGATTGTTTTAAGTATTACTATGTCTATATTTGGCGTTGACGGCGTGCTAGATGAGCAGGGTATTGGATTAGATGTAAATTCGCTTCTTTTTATATCTGCAGTTATTGGATTTACTGGTTCATTTATTTCTTTATTAATATCAAAATGGCTAGCTAAAAAAAGCATGGGCGTCATTATAATTAGCAAGCCAAAGAACGACACTGAATCTTGGTTGCTTCAAGAATTAGATAATATATCAAAGAAAGCAGATATTAAGACTCCAGAGTTTGGTATTTTTAATTCTCAACAACTAAATGCTTTTGCAACCGGAGCATCAAAAAATAATTCATTGGTAGCATTAAGCTCTGGTTTAGTAAATCATATGAACAGAAATGAGATTTCAGCTGTAATTGCTCACGAGGTTTCACATATAAAAAATGGAGATATGGTAACAATGACTCTAATTCAAGGCGTAGTTAATACTTTTGTAATTTTTTTCTCGAGAGTTATTGGGCATATTGTTGATAGAGTTGTTTTTAAAGTTCAAAGAGGTCACGGTCCAGCATACTATATAACAAGTATTATCGCTCAAATTTTACTTTCAATTTTAGCAAGTATTATAGTTATGTGGTTCTCAAGAAAAAGAGAGTATGCGGCTGATGCATCAGCAGCTGAAATAGTAGGAGCAAGTAATATGATTTCAGCATTAAAAACTTTATCAACAAAATCGCCAGATGCATTACCAGATCAAATGGCTGCTTTTGGAATATCTGGCAAAAAAGCAAGTTTATTTAGTAGTCATCCCTCGATAGAATCTAGAATCGAATCATTATTGAGGAATGGCTAAAATATGACTACCTATAATACAAGCAATATAAAAAATGGATTAAAGGTTTTAATTAATAATGAACCTTATGAAATAATAGATAATTCATTTCATAAACCAGGAAAAGGCCAAGCATTTAGTAAGATTAAATTAAAAAATTTAACAAATGGAAGGGTTAATGAAAAAACCTTGAAAATTGGTGATAGTCTTAACTCCGCCGATGTACAAATTACAGAAATGCAGTATCTTTATAATGATGACACAAATTATTTTTTTATGGATCTCGAAAGTTTTGAGCAAATTTCAATTGATAGTAAAATTATTGGTGATTATAAAATTCTACTAAAAGGGGAAGAGGTATGCTCAATAACTTTCTTTAATCATAATGCAATTTCAGTTGAGTTACCAAATTTTGTTGAGTTACAGATAAAGCATACGGAGCCTGGCCTAAAAGGTGATACTACTTCAAAAGCTACAAAAATAGCAACCTTGGAAACAGGCGCTGAAATTCAGGTACCGTTATTTATAAACAACAATGACGTGATCAAAATTGATACAAGAACTAAGGAATATGTTTCAAGGGTAAAAATATAATATTATTTTAAAAGCTTGTTTCTTATCGATACTTTATTATCTAATATAATTTCTCTTACCCATTTTTTATCATTTGTGCTGAAAAGCAATATAACTGTTGAGCCCAAATTAAACATACCTATTTCATCTCCTTTTTTATAAGATTTAATCTCATTTTCTTTTTTAAATTCAGTTATGCTACTTCTGTATTTAGCAGGTGAAATTATTCCGTAGTCAGATAATGTTATACAGCCAACATTTACAGCACCAACCATAATCATAGACATTTTAAAATCCTTATTAGAAAAATTTAAAATCACTCTTTCATTTTTAGAATATAAATTTTTAATACCATATGTTGCGTAAGGTGCGACACTATATAGTTTTCCGGGTACATGCGTAACTTTTATTAAGTCTGCATCACAGGGCATATAAATTCTATGACAATCTTTTGGCTCTAAATATATATTTATAAATTTTCCATTATTGAAGTCATTACTTTTTTCATTAATTAATTCATTTATAGAGTACTTATATTTTTTTGCATGTATGAATGTGCTGTTATCTATATTGCCGAAACCAGCAATAGTTCCATCACAAGGTGAAATTATATTATCACTATTATCAAGATCTTCTCTAAAAGACATATCAAGCTCTCGAATAAAAAAGTCATTTAAAGATTTATATTCACTAATATTTTTTATTAAATATTCATCAAGTTTAATTTTAAATAGTGCAATATATAATCTAATTAAAACATTTTTAATTGTTTTTTCCTCTATTCTTGATAATTTGAACGTAATATCAGATATAAAATGTAATGGGGATACATGAAAAAGGATAATTTTAAATTGTTCTGTAAATTTTTTTATATTTTCTTTCATTTAAGTACTATTAAAACTTTTATTTTTGGTACAATATAGGTTATGTCAGGAAATAGCCACGGCCAATTATTTAAAGTAACAACTTATGGCGAAAGTCATGGTGAGGCTATCGGCTGTATAATAGACGGTTGTCCACCAAATCTCAAGATAGATCTCGATTATATTCAAAATGATTTAGATAGAAGAAAAACTGGCAAAACAAGACATACATCCCAAAGAAAGGAGTCTGATTGCGTAAAAATTCTATCAGGCGTTTTCGAAGGGAAAACCACTGGCACACCAATAAGCATGATAATTTATAATGAAGATGCAAGAAGCAAAGATTATACAGATATTAAAGATCTTTACAGGCCAGGCCATGCTGATATAACTTATGATAAGAAATATGGAAACCGAGATTATAAAGGCGGGGGTAGATCTTCAGCCAGGGAAACTGCTACGAGAGTTGCAGCTGGCGCAATCGCTAAATTATATTTAAAAGAAAAATTTAATATAAATATCCAAGGATACTTGTCGCAACTTGGGCCAATATCAGCAGATAATATTAATTATAAAGATATAGAAACAAATCCTTTTTTCTTTCCAGATAAATCTAAAGTAAAAGATCTTGAGGATTTTATGGATAATTTAAGAAAAGAGGGAAACTCTATCGGTGCAAGAATAAACACTATAGCGACAAATGTTCCTAGTGGTCTAGGTGAGCCTGTTTTTGATAGGATTGATGCTGATATTGCAAAAGCAATGATGAGTATAAATGCAGTAAAAGCTGTTGAGATAGGCGCAGGTTTTGCGTGTGTGACGCAAAAAGGTACAGAGCATAGAGATGAAATTGACTCGAAAAAAGGTTTTCTTAGTAATAATTCAGGTGGAACTCTTGGAGGTATTACTTCAGGTCAAGATATCGAAGTTAGTATTGCAATAAAACCAACATCAAGTATTAGAATCCCAGGTAAAACAATTAATAACAAAGGTGAAGATTCAATAATTGTCACAAAGGGTAGGCACGACCCTTGTGTTGGAATAAGAGCTGTACCAATAGCAGAAGCAATGCTCGCTTTAGTTTTGATGGATCATGCGCTAAGGCATAAAGCACAAAATTTGTGATTAAAAATAAAAAATACTTTCAACTCTCTTCTTTTTACTTCTTTTATTTTTCAAGTTTAGGAGCTTTTCTTCCTTTTTGGCCGTTATATCTTAATTATAAAAATTTTTCAGCATATGAGATTGGTATTATTACTGGAGTGATGATTGGAACCAAAATTATTGCACCAAATATATGGGGTTGGATTGCAGATAAAACAGGCTTGAGACACAGAGTAATTCAGTTTGGTACTTTTTTTTGCCTTATTATTTTTTCACTTGCACCTATTGTCGAAAATTTTTTCAATATGGTGGCACTAATTTTTTTCTTTAGTTTTTTTTGGAATGCATCGCTACCACAGTTTGAAGCTGTAACGATGAATACTTTAGGCTCGTCATACAATAAATATAGTCAAATAAGATTATGGGGCTCTTTGGGATTTATTATTTCAGTTTTAATTCTATCTTTTTTTACAAATAAATTAGGTGTTCAAATAGTTCCGAATTTTATTCTCATATTTTTATTTTTTACCTGGATTTCAACAATTTATATAAATAATGCTAATATAAATTCTAATAAAAAAAGTGACTCATTAATTAGTGTTTTAAAAAATCCAGTTGTTATCGGTATTTTATTTTCTTGTTTTTTGATGCAACTTAGTCATGGACCTTTTTATGCTTTTTTTGCAATTTATCTAACAGAAAATAACTATGGCACAAATCTTATTGGCTTGATTTGGACTTTAGGCGTTGTAGCAGAAATTTTAATTTTTTTAAAAATTTCTTCTTGGATTCCAAAATATGGTTTAAAAAATCTATTCGTTATTAGTTTTCTTTTTGCTTCAGCTCGATGGCTACTTGTTTCATATTTTCCTGATAATGTATTAATTATAATATTTGCAACACTCTTTCATGCTATTACTTATGGAATGTACCACGCTGTATCAATATCATTAATCCATGAGTACTTTACGGGTGATCTTCAGGGACGAGGTCAAGCCTTATATTCTAGTGTTAGTTTTGGGTTAGGAGGCTCAATTGGTAGTTTTTATAGTGGGTATTTTTGGGAATCTCTTGGTGGGTCTGGCGTTTATTTATATGCTTCATTATTTGCTTTTTTAGGTTTTATTGTGTCTCTTATCTTAGTAAAATCTTATAAAATTACTACATAAAATACTATGGCTAAAACTTTATACGATAAATTATGGGAAGACCATCATATTCATTCATATGATAATGGGTATAGCCTAATATATATTGATAGACATTTGATTCATGAGGTGACATCACCACAAGCTTTTGAGGGACTAAAAAAAGCGAATAGAGAATTATGGAATAAAAAAAGTATTATGGCTGTACCAGATCATAATGTACCAACTATTATGCGAGATAGTGGTATAAAAGACCCTATTTCAAAAATTCAAGTAGAGGCTTTGAATGAAAACTGTAAAAAACATAATTTATTAAAGTTTGATCTTAATGATGTAAGACAGGGAATAGTTCACGTTGTTGGTCCTGAACAAGGGATAGTTCTTCCAGGTATGACGGTTGTATGTGGAGACTCACATACTTCAACCCATGGTGCACTTGGCGCACTTGCTTTTGGAATCGGTACCTCAGAAGTTGAGCATGTATTAGCAACTCAATGCTTATTAAAACAAAAATCTAAAAATATGAATATTAATATTATTGGGGAAATGCCAGATTATTTTTATTCAAAAGATTTGGCTTTAAAAATAATTAGCAATATTGGAACAGCTGGAGGGACTGGATATGCTATAGAATACACGGGAAACTCTATTAAAGAACTATCAATGGAAGCTAGAATGACTTTATGTAATATGACTATAGAAGCAGGAGCTACAACCGGACTAATAGCTGTAGACGAAAAAACAATATCATATATTAAAGATAAGCCATACAGCCCAAAAGGAGAGCAATTTAATAAAGCTAAAAAATATTGGGAGAATTTAAATTCTGATGCAGGGGCTAGTTACGATAAATCAATTAATATTGATATTAACAAATCAAGCCCAATGATTACGTGGGGAACTTCCCCAGAAATGGCAGTTAATATTGATGGAAAATTACCGGATTTAGAAGATGAGAAGTTTTTGTTAAAAAAACAAGACTTAAAAAATGCATTTTCATATATGGGGTTAAAAGAAAAACAAAATGTTAACTCGATAAAATTAGATAAAATCTTTATAGGTTCTTGTACAAACTCAAGAATCGAAGACCTTAGAGTTGTAGCAGATATTGTTAAGGGAAAAAGAATAGCAAAAAATATTAAAAGCGCAATTATTGTACCAGGTTCTGGGTTGGTTAAAAAAGAAGCTGAAAAAGAAGGTTTAGATAAAATTTTTATTAAGTCAGGTTTTGAATGGAGAAGTCCTGGTTGCTCAATGTGTCTTGGCATGAATGATGATAAATTGAGTGAATATGAAAGATGTGCGTCAACTTCAAATAGAAATTTTGAGGGTAGACAGGGGCGACTTGGAAGAACACACTTGGTTAGCCCTGCAACAGCTGCTGCAGCTGCCATATATGGACATTTTGTTGATATAAGAGAATTATAGAAAATATTATGAAAAAATTTAAAATAATAGAATCAACAGTAGCTTATATTGCCAGGAAGAATATTGATACGGATGCTATTATTCCAAAGCAGTATCTAAAAGCTGTGAAAAGAGATGGATTTGGTGAAAATCTTTTTGATGATTGGAGATATTTAGAGCCTGGAAATCTTGGAGATGATCATAGCAAAAGAAAAAAAACCCAGATTTCTTTTTAAATAAAAAAAACTTTAAGGATGCAAATATTTTAGTAGCAGGGGATAATTTTGGTTGCGGTTCATCAAGAGAACATGCCGTATGGGCTTTATTGGATTATGGTTTTAGTGTTATCATCTCTACAAGTTTTGCGGATATTTTTTATAACAACTGCTTTAAAAATGGGTTGCTGCCAATTGTTCTTTCCCAATCCGATATTGATAAAATAGTTGATTTAATCAATACAAAAAATAGTTTAATTAAAATTGATTTACAAAACCAAATGATATCTTTTGAAAATTATGAGATTACTTTTGAAATTGATAAAAGGAGAAAAAAAGTTTTATTAGAAGGGATAGATGACATTTCAGAAACATTAATTTTAAAAAATAAAATAAAAGAATATGAAAGTAAAAAAATATTAATAACGCCATGGTTATTTGATGAATAAATTAATAAACATACTTGTTTTACCCGGAGATGGAGTTGGCCCAGAAGTAATATCCGAAGCTGTAAAAGTTATTAATGCAATATCAACTATATATAATATTTCGTTAGATATTAATTATGGAGATTTTGGTGGTGTTGCTTTTGATAAACATGGAAGTCCACTTCCAGACGAAACAAGAAACAAAATAATTCAATCTGACGCAGTTCTTCTTGGTGCTGTTGGCGGGCCTAAATATGATGATCTGCCAAAATTAAATAAGCCTGAATCTGGATTATTGAAACTAAGAAAAGAAAATAATTTATTTGTTAACATTAGACCTATAATTTCTTTTATAGAGTTAGTAAACACTTCTTCAATTAAAAAAGAATACATTGAAAATTTAGACATCGTAATAATTAGAGAATTGGTTAGCGGTTTATATTTTGGAGAACCTCGAGGATTTAATAAAGATAAAACAGAGGCCTTTAATACAATGAGGTATACAAGATCAGAAATTGATAGGATCACTGGTTATGCATTTAAAATATCTCAAAGAAGATCTAAAAAACTTCATTCGATTGATAAGGCAAATGTTCTTGAGGTATCTCAATTATGGAGATCTGCAGTTGATGAATTTTCTAAAAACTATGAAGATGTTGAATTACATCATATGTATGTTGATAATGCTGCGATGCAATTAGTTCAGAATCCAAAACAATTTGATGTAATTTTAACTGAAAATTTATTTGGAGACATTCTTTCAGATATTGCGTCAGTTTTAACAGGCTCAATAGGCATGCTTCCATCAGCTTCTTTAAACGACAAAGGATTTGGGGTTTATGAACCAATACACGGTTCTGCTCCTGATATTGCAGATAAGAATATTGTTAATCCTATAGCAACAATTTTGTCTGTGGCGATGTTGTTTGAGTTTACTATAGAAAGAAAAGATATTTATGACCATATTCTTGAAGCAGTAAGAAGAGTATTAAAATCTAATAAGTTTACAAAAGATATAGCATCAAGTGATAATTATATATCCACAAGCGATATGGGAGATAATATTGTGGATAAAATAAAGGAAATTGCACATGAAAAAAAAATATAACATTGCTGTAGTAGGAGCAACAGGCGCTGTTGGTCAAATGATGATTAAGATTCTTTTGGAGAAAAAATTTCCATTTAATGAAATATTTTTGCTGGCAAGTAAAAAATCCAATGGAAAAAAAATTAATATTTTAGGCAATCAATTTACTGTGCAATCATTAGATGAATTTGATTTTAAGAAAGTAGATATTGCAATGTTTTCTGCTGGAGCAGATATTTCAAAAAAATATGCACAAGTTGCGGTGAAAAATAATGCAATCGTAATCGACAACACGTCTTTCTTTAGATATGAAGAAAATATCCCTTTAATTGTTCCTGAAGTTAATGGTGACGATATAATTAAGTACAAAGAAACAGGGATAATATCTAACCCTAATTGTTCAACTATTCAAATGTTAGTTGCAATAAAACCAATACACGACGTTTCAAAAATCAAAAGAATTAATGTTTGCACATATCAGGCAGTTTCAGGATCAGGAAATTTAGCAATAGAGGAATTAAAAAACCAAGTAACTGATTTTGTTAATAGTGAAAAACTTAAAATAAATGTTTACCCTAAACAAATAGCTTTTAATGTAATACCTCAAATAGATATGTTTATGGAAAATGGATATACGAAAGAAGAAATGAAGATGGTTTGGGAAACAAAAAAAATCCTTGATAATAAAATTGAGGTTAACCCAACAACTGTAAGAGTCCCAGTTTTTTATGGTCATTCAGAAGCTATTCATCTTGAATTAGAAAAAAGAATAGAGGCGTCAAAGGTTAAAGATATTTTAAAATCATATGGAAATGGTATCGTCTTAGTTGATGAACATATAAATGGAGGATACCCTTGCGCCGCAAATGAATGTGAAGATAGTAATAACGTATTTGTTGGCAGAATTAGAGAAGATATATCCTGTTCTGCTGGCATTAATATGTGGGTGGTAAGTAATAACATTAGAAAAGGTGCTGCTTATAATAGCGTTCAAATCGCTGAATTATTAATTAATAACTATTTGTAATTAAATATTATGAGAGTTTTACTGTCTATTGAATATGATGGAAAAAATTATCATGGTTGGCAGGAGCAAGATAATCCAAACACCGTTCAAGGTAAAATACAGAAATCAATTTTTAATTTTTCACAAGAAGATGTTAAGTTACATGTCGGTGGAAGAACCGATGCCGGTGTGCACGCAACTGGCCAGATAGCCCATTTTGACACGTCAGTTGATAGAGCTGAACAAAATTGGGTTATGGGTCTCAATTCAATCTTACCAAATGATATTAGAATAAATTTTGCAAAGTTTATGACAGAAGAATTTCACGCAAGATTCTCTGCTTTAAGCAGAACTTATAGATATATTATTTATAATAATAGAATAAAACCTTGTATTAATAGAAACAAGGTAAGCTGGTATTATTTAAGCAAGCTAGATGAAAAAGCAATGCAAACTGCTGCAAAAAAACTCATAGGAACAAATGATTTTTCCTGTTTTCGTTCAGCTAACTGCCAATCAAGCTCACCTATAAGAAAGATAAATGATATAATAATAAGCAGAGACAATGATTATTTATATATAGATATATGCGCAAATTCTTTCCTTTATAATATGGTTAGAAATTTAGTAGGTTCTTTGGTTCTAGTTGGATCTGGAGAAAAGGATATAAGTTGGATGGAAAATCTTATTTTGTCAAAAGATAGAAAAAATGCAGGAAAACAATTTCCGGCATCTGGTTTGTATCTTGTAAATATTGAGTACGATAAAAAATTTAAAATAAATAATAGAAGTAACTTACCAAAATATTATTAAAACTATTATGAAAAATACAAAAATTAAAATCTGTGGAGTTGTGGATGTGAGAACAGCAGTTAGTGCTGAAAGATTGGGTGCTGATGCTATTGGATTAGTTTTTTGCAAAAAGAGTAAAAGGTGTATATCGGTCGAAAAAGCTAAGGAGGTTATACATTCATTACAACCTTTTACTTCAATAGTAGCTTTATTTTCAAACGATGAAGAAGATTATGTTCAAAATATTTTAAGTGAATTAAAGGTAAATTTAATTCAGTTTCATGGAGATGAAAATGATGAGTATTGCACAAAATATAACCTGCCATATATAAAAGGAATTTCCGAAATAAATGACGGTTATAAAAACTTAGACTACAAATTTCCAAATGCAAAGGGTTTTGTGGTAGATAGCCATGAAAAGGATGGCATCGGAGGAACTGGAAAAACTTTTGATTGGAGTAAAGGTAGTTTTGACACAAAAAAGCCTATAATAATAGCAGGTGGCTTAAATTGTGATAATGTAAAGGATGCAATAAAAGCATTTATGCCATATGGTGTAGATGTTAGTAGCGGTGTAGAATCATCACCTGGAATAAAGGATATTAATTTAATTGAAGAATTTATAGAACAAATAAAAAATGAAGAATAGTCAAAAAAAACGTTTGAATGATTTTAACTTAATAAAATATGGTTACCCAGATAAAAATGGGCATTACGGAAAATTTGGTGGAACGTTCGTTGCTGAGACTTTAATTGAACCATTAACAGATCTTAGGAACATGTATTATAAGTTAAAAGATGATACAGAATTTTTAAAAGAATTATATTTTGAGTATGAGAACTATGTAGGAAGACCTACCCCATTATATTTTGCAGAAAGATTAACTAAAAAAATTGATGGAGCAAATATTTTTCTAAAAAGAGAAGATTTATGTCATACAGGCGCTCATAAAGTAAATAATACTATCGGACAAGCTATTCTTGCTAAAAAAATGGGAAAAACAAGAATAATTGCTGAAACTGGGGCAGGGCAACACGGTGTTGCGTCAGCTACAGTCGCAGCAAGATTAGGAATGGATTGTGTTGTATTTATGGGAGAACAGGATATTTATCGTCAATCTCAGAATGTATATAGAATGAAACTTCTTGGAGCTGAAGTCGTTCCAGTGACCTCTGGCTCCAAAACATTAAAAGATGCATTAAATGAAGCTTTGAGAGATTGGGTAACAAATGTAGATAATACTTTTTATATTATTGGAACAGTAGCAGGCCCATCACCTTATCCAGAATTAGTTAGAGATTTTCAAGCAATTATTGGAAGAGAGGTGATTCAGCAAATGCAAGAATTAGATAAAAAAGTTGATGCTTTGGTTGCTTGTGTTGGTGGTGGTTCAAATGCAATAGGGCTTTTTTACCCATTTATTGATAGCAATGCAAAAATGTATGGTGTTGAAGCAGCAGGTAATGGTCTTGAAACAGATAAACATTCAGCTCCCTTAAACAAAGGTAAAATTGGGGTTTTGCACGGAAACAGAACATATTTATTAGAAGATGAAAATGGTCAAATAATTGAAACACATAGTATATCAGCCGGCCTAGATTACCCTGGTGTTGGTCCTGAACATGCTTTATTAAAAGATTTAGGAAGAGTTGAGTATGGTTCCGCAACTGATAGGGAGGCTTTAGAAGCATTTCATGAGTTATCACAAGTTGAGGGAATAATTCCAGCACTAGAAACTAGCCATGCAATCGCTTACGCAATAAAATTAGCATCAAAAATGAAAAAAAATGAAAATATTGTTATAAATTTATCAGGAAGAGGTGACAAAGATCTAAATACTGTTGCAAGAATTGAGGGAATAGAAATTTGACTAGAATAAAAAAAAAATTTAATGATCTAAAAAATTTAAACAAGACTTGTTTGATTTCATATATAACAGCAGGCGATCCATCAATCAATGATAGCTTAAGTATAATGAATACACTTGTTGAATCAGGTACGGACATTATAGAGCTTGGAGTTCCATTTTCAGACCCTATGGCTGACGGCCCAACAATTCAAAGAGCTTGTGAAAGAGCTTTAAAACAAAACGTATCTTGTTCAGATATTTTTAGTTTAGTTGAAAATTTTAGAAAACAAAATACTGACACGCCAATTGTTCTGATGGGCTACCTTAACCCAATTGAAAGAATGGGTTATGATTTATTTGCTAAAAAAGCAAATGAAGCTGGAGTTGATGCAATTTTAGTTGTAGATTTGCCTCATGAAGAAGCAAAAGACGTTGTAAGTATTTTTAAAAAAAATAACTTAGAAAGTATTTTTTTAGTAGCCCCAAATACAAACGCAGATAGAATCAAAAAAATCTTAGAGTATGCTTCAGGATTTTTATATTATGTTTCGCTAAAGGGTGTTACTGGGGCTTCATCTTTAAATATAAATAAAACATTAGAAAAGTTAGAGGACATAAAAAACTCAGTTGATATACCATTAGCAGTAGGATTTGGTATAAAAGATGCAAATACTGCTGAATTATTATCAAAAAATGCTGACGCTATAGTAATTGGAAGTGCAATTGTTAATATTATTGAAAAAAGTCAAAATGATAAAGTTCAGGTAAATAATGATATAATGGATCTATTAAATCCTATTAGGTTAAAACTTAATAATAAGATTTCTTCAGGAGAAATATAAATGAGTTGGTTTGAAAAATTAATGCCATCAAGAATTAGGGTTGATTCTAATAAAGATAAAAAAGTTATACCCGAAGGCGTATGGGAAAAATGTTTAAATTGTCAAACAGTTCTTTATAAAGAAGATATTGTAAACAATCAATATGTGTGCACAAATTGTGGCTATCATATGAGAATTAAAGCTAGAGAAAGATTAAACATGTTTTTGGATTCTGATGGGAAAAAAGAGCTTTTTTCAAAGTTATCTTCAAAGGATTTTTTAAAATTTAAGGATAGTAAAAAATATAAAGATAGAATTAGCACAGCACAAAAAACAACAAATGAAAAAGATGCATTAATTGTAATCGAAGGAAAAATTAATGGTATAAAGGTAATTGCAGCTGCTTTTGAATTCTCGTTTATGGGTGGATCTATGGGTTCGGTAGTTGGCGAAAAATTCACTAGAGCAGCAAAAGAAGCTATCTCTCAACGTGTTCCATTAATATGTTTTTCAGCTAGCGGTGGGGCAAGAATGCAGGAGTCATTAGTATCTTTATTTCAAATGTCAAAAACGTCTAGTATAATTTCTGATATGAGGAAAAAATCAGTTCCATTTATTTCTGTAATTACTGACCCAACAATGGGTGGGGTTTCTGCAAGTTTAGCAATGTTAGGTGATATAAATATTGCTGAACCAAAGGCATTAATAGGCTTTGCTGGACCAAGAGTTATAGAGCAAACAGTCCGCGAAACTCTACCAGAAGGATTTCAGAGAAGTGAATTTCTTTTAGATCACGGAGCTATTGATATGATTATTGATAGAAGAAATATGAAATTAGAGATAACAAATATTATTAAAACATTAATAAATAATCCTGCTAAAAAAGCAGATGTTGCAATAATTTAAACTTTTTACTAGCTTTGAAAAATTTTACCTTAGATGAGTGGATTCATTGGCAATGCAAGTTGCACACTACTAACATGGATTTTAATTTAAGCAGAATTAAGAATGTAGCAAAAAAATTAAATATTAAAAAATCTTCTGCAAAAATTTTTACTGTCGCAGGAACAAACGGTAAAGGGTCAACCGTTGCAATATTAGAATCTCTACTAATAGAAAGTGGATATTCAGTAGGATCTTATACTTCACCTCATATACTTGAATTTAATGAGAGAATTAAAATCAATAAATTACACTCGGAAACTGATGATATTTGTAAGGTTTTTGAAGATATTGAAAAGTGCAGAGGCGATATAACATTAACTTTTTTTGAATTCAGTACACTTGCGGCTTTTTTATTATTTCAAAAAAAAGATTTAGATATTATTATCTTAGAAGTTGGTTTAGGAGGGAGATTAGATGCTGTAAATATTTTTGACCCAGATGTTTCTATAATTACTAACATAGGATTGGATCATACTGAAGTCTTAGGAAATGATTTAGAAAAAATAGCATATGAAAAATCTGGTATTATGAGGCCTAATAAACCTACTGTAATTGGTTACCAAAACCCTCAAAATTCTTTATTGCAATATTCTAATGAAATAGGCTCAGTACTATATATTTTAGGTAAAGATTATAATTTTGATTTAAAAGATAATGAAAAATGGCTATTTAATAATTCTTCCGGTATTAATTTAGAACATTCTAATCCAGGTATAAAAGGAAAAATACAAATTAATAATGCTGCTACAGCTTTACAAGCAATATATTGTTGCGAAGGAATAAGCTTAAATAGGGCTAAGATTGATGATGGTCTTAAAAATTCTAAAATTTTTGGGAGATTTCAGATTATAGAAGACGGTCATATTACTATCTTAGATATTGCTCACAATACTCAAAGCCTAGGTATTTTATTTAATAATTTGAAAAAATATTTTCCTGACAGAAACTATCATGCGGTTTTTAGCGTTTTAAAGGATAAAGATATTAATGGAATGTTAGAATTGTCTAAAAATATATTTAAATCTTGGCATATATCTAGTAATGAGAGTGATCGAGCTTTGGAGCTAGAGTCTTTAAAAAACAATACCTTTTTTAAATCAGAAAACCCTAAGGTTTATAATAATATTTTTGAGGCGTATAATGGAGCTAATAGACAAGCTGAAAATAAAAATGATATTACAGTAGTCTTTGGTTCGAGCCATACAGTAGCGCCAATTTTAAAAAAAATAAATGAACGAAAATTTAAAAAATAGAATAATTGGAGTAATAGTTTTAATTAGCTTAGCAATTATAATTGCGCCAATGGTATTTACTGGTACTGGCCATAAAAATCTCAAATTTAAAAAAATTGAAGACCAAACAGATATTAAGTTTAGGTATATTGATGAAGCTAATAATTTAGATACAAAGGATAATTTAATAATAAAAGATATAAATATAAAAGAAGAAAGCATTGTCATTAAAGATAGTAATAAATTAAATGATAAAAGTAATGATCTTGGAGTAAAAAATTGGATTATACGAGTTGGGTCTTTCGCAAACAAAGAAAATGCTTTAAAACAATTAAATAAATTAGATCTATATAAACATAAAGCTCATATAGTTCAAACAAAGGCCAATAAAAAGGTTTTATATGCTGTAAATATAGGACCTTTTTTCTCCGCATCAGTTGCGAAAAAAAATTATTTAGAAATAATAAAAAATAAAAATTTTGAAAATTCCTACATAATAGAATCAGGTTTTAGAAAGTAAATTTATGGAAGATTATATAATGCTAGATCTTTTTATTTTGATCATCCTTATTATTTCTTCAATCTTAGGTTTTTTTAGAGGATTTAAAAA
>CACEJE010000010.1 GCA_902559815.1 uncultured Thiothrix sp. | reverse complement strand
AGTCAGCCTTGTATCCAACTGATACCCCATGAAAGATTTCATTGTTTTCAAGTATTAAAATAGCTTTTTGCAAGAGTGTTTCCTATATATCTAAATTTTAATCACACATACTTTACAAAGAAAGTACATCATTCATTCCATATAAGCCTTTATCCTTATCATTAATCCATTTAGAAGCCAAAACTGCTCCTTCAGCAAATATTTTTCTATCAAAACTTTTATGGTTTATCTCTATTGATTCATTTTCTAAAGTAAACTTAATCATATGGTCCCCAATGACATTACCAACCCTTAAACAATGATGTTTTACCTCTTTTGAATTTTTCATATTTTTTTTTATTGCTTCTTCAAAAGAAAGTGATGTCCCAGAGGGCATATCAACTTTATGTTTATGATGATGCTCTACAATATCAATATCAGAAATATCACCAATTATTGATGAAGTTTTTTCAACTAACTTTAAACAAAGATTTATTCCTATACTCATGTTTGATGCTTTTAAAATGGCAATTTTATTGCTTGCATCTTTAATTTCTAGTATTTGAGGTTCTGTAAAACCAGTTGTTCCAATAACTAATTTTTTATTATATTTAATACATTTTTCTAATAATAACATTGTATTTTCAGGTCTAGTAAAATCAATGCATACATCACTTTTTGATATACCATCGTCTATATCTGAAGTGATAATACTATTATCGATAGAAATGTATTTATTTAATTGTTCTTTTGGTTTTCTTGTTATTGCTGCTGATAATGACATTGCAGAACTTTGTGATAATATTAGTTTTGCAATTTCTAATCCCATTTTTCCTGATATTCCAGGTATACAAACATTTATAGGCATTGCTAAATACAGTGTGATTAAAATTACAATATATTAACATAGAGTATGTGTAGTTCTAAGATAAAATTTTTTATTTAAAGAACTTTTTTAAACCATCAAGCCAAGATTGTGACTTTGGGCTATGTCTCTTGTTGCTAGTTTTCAATTGATCGTCAAATTTATTTAATAAATCTTTCTGTTCATCAGATAAATTGACTGGAGTTTCAATAATAACAGAACACATTAAATCACCAATTCCGCCACCTCGAACTGATTTTACTCCTTTTCCTTTTAATCTAAAGTATTTTCCAGTTTGGGTGCCTGCGGGTATATCAATTGTTACACTATTACTACTCAATGTTGGGATTTCTATTTCTGCTCCTAAAGCTGCTTCAGCGAATGACAAAGGAACTTCGCAATACAAGTTACTACCATCGCGTTTAAATATGGAATGCTTTAGAAGATTAATTCTAATAAATAAGTCTCCAGGCGGTCCCTGATTAACGCCGGCTTCTCCTTTACCGGCAAGCCTAACTCTATCTCCGCTATCAACACCAGCGGGAATTGAAACTGATATCTCTTTGTCAATATTTACAGCACCACTGCCATAACACTTTGCGCAAGGGTTAGATATAACACTACCTTTACCTGAGCAAGTTGGGCAAGTTTGTTGGATAGTAAAAAATCCTTGTTGAGCTCTTACTTGTCCAACACCTTTACATGTTGAGCAAGATACTGGTTTCGACCCTTTTTTCGCGCCAGACCCATCACATATATCACAAGTATCTTTTGTTCTTATATTTATTGTTTTTTCTGTACCAAAGGAAGCTTCTTCAAGTGTAAGTTTCATCTCATATTCTAGATCAGCGCCTTTATATCTTTGGGTTGAACTTCTTCCTTGACTATTGCCAAATATATCTCCGAATATATCTTCGAAAACATCTCCAAAACCTGAAGACCCAAACCCTGAAGTATTAAATCCTCCGGGACCAGCTCCTCCACCAAAATCTGTAGTACCATACTGGTCGTACATTGATTTTTTTTGAGGATTTGACAGAACATCATATGCTTCTTTAGCTTCTTTAAATTTTTTTTCAGAAGACTTGTCGTTTCCTGTTCTATCAGGATGATATTTCATAGCTTTTTTCTTAAAAGCTTTCTTTATCTCAGCATCTGAAGCGCCTTTCTGTAAACCTAAAACTTCATAATAATCCATAATTATTTAGTTATTATTTGTCCTTATTAACTTCTTTGTATTCTGCATCCACAACATCTGATTCGTTATTAGAATCAGTATTAGTCTCTGAATCTGGTGAAGTATTTTCATTTTGCTTTGCCTGCTCAGCATACATCATTTCTGCCATTTTTGCAGAAGCCTCAGATAACTCTTTAATACACTTTTCAATTAAATCTTTATCTTCTGACTTTAAAGCTTCAGTAAGTGCTTCATTTTTTTCTTTAATATTTTTTTGGTCATCTTCAGTAACCTTATCTCCAAGTTCTTCTAAAGATTTTTTTGTTGCATGTACTAATGCATCACCTTGATTTTTTAAAGTTACAATCTCCTGGAATTTTTTGTCTTCTTCAGCATGTAGTTCTGCATCCTTAACCATTTTTTCGATTTCCTCATCTGATAAACCGCTTGATGACTTAATAATAATTGACTGCTCTTTATTTGTAGCTTTGTCTTTAGCAGACACATTTAAAATTCCATTAGCATCAATATCAAACGTTACTTCAATCTGCGGCATCCCCCTTGGTGCTGGTGGAATATCCGAAAGATTAAATTGACCTAAAGATTTATTACCTGATGCCATATCCCTCTCACCTTGAAGAACATGGACCGTAACTGCTGTTTGATTGTCCTCTGCAGTTGAAAAAACTTGGTTTTGCTTTGTTGGTATTGTAGAGTTTTTCTCAATTAGTTTAGTCATTACGCCACCCATTGTTTCAATTCCAAGGGATAATGGTGTAACATCTAAAAGTAGAACATCTGTAACATCACCAGCTAGAACCCCGCCTTGTATTGCAGCACCCGCTGCAACAGCTTCATCAGGATTGACATCTTTTCTTGGCTCTTTTCCAAAATATTCTTTAACAATCTTTTGAACTAAAGGCATTCTAGTTTGCCCACCAACTAAAATAACATCATCGATATCTTGTTTAGATAGTTTTGCATCCTTTAATGCTATCTCGCAAGGAGTAATAGTTCTATTAACTAAATCCTCAACCATTGATTCGAATAATGCTCTTGTAATTTTGATATTTAAATGTTTTGGACCACTTGCATCAGCAGTAATATATGGAATATTAATGTCTGTTTGCTGCCCGTTTGATAATTCAATTTTTGCTTTTTCAGAAGCATCTTTTAATCTCTGAAGCGCAAGAGGATCTGATCTTAAATCAAAATTTTGTTCTTTTTTAAATTCATCAACTATATGATCTATAAGCTTAGAGTCAAAATCTTCTCCGCCTAATTGAGTATCACCGTTTGTGGATAAAACCTCAATTTGATTCTCACCATCAATATCAGATATATCGATAATTGAAACATCAAATGTCCCACCACCAAGATCATAAACAGCTATTTTTTTATCACCTTTCTTTTGATCCAAGCCATATGCAACAGCTGCAGCAGTAGGCTCGTTAATTATTCTTTGAACATTTAAACCTGCGATTTTTCCTGCATCTTTTGTTGCTTGTCTTTGTGAATCATTAAAATAAGCTGGCACAGTAATCACAGCATCTGTTACCTCTGCACCTAAATATTCTTCAGCAGTTTTCTTCATCTTCATTAAAACTTTTGCTGAAATTTCAGGTAATGCCATTTTCTTATCATCAATTTTTACCCAAACATCTCCATTATCTGCTTCAACAATATTATATGGTAATATTGATTTATCTTTTTGAACTTCTTTATCAGAAAACTTTCTTCCAATAAATCTCTTAACTGCATAAACAGTCTTTTGAGGGTTAGTTACTGATTGTCTTTTAGCAGACTGTCCTACTAATGTTTCTCCATCAGTAAAGGCTACAACAGATGGAGTTGTTCTGTCACCTTCACTATTTTCAATAATTTTTGGTCTATCGCCTTCCATCACTGATACACATGAATTTGTTGTGCCTAAATCAATACCTATAATTTTTCCCATTTTTTTACCTCAATAATATAATTTAATCCTTGTTATGACTTATATAAGGTCAAAAGGATTAAATTCAAGTAATTAACTTAATTTTTTTTTGAAACAATCACTAAAGCTGGTCTCAATAACTTTGTTTTTAGCTTGTAGCCTTTTTGTAAAACCTCTACGACCTTGTTATTTGGTTTATCAGACTCCCTAGTTGACATTGCCTGGTGATATTCTGGGTTAAAATCTTCATTTTTTGGATCTATTACTTCTATATCAAGCTTTTCAAAAACCTCTTTCGTTGTTTTTAGTAATAAATTATTACCTTCTATAAAATCATCAATTTTTAGGTTGGTTCCTTTCGATAAATTAGCTGCAGCTTCTAGACTATCAATAATTACTAATAATTCTGACGATAATTTTTCTACTGAGTATAGTTGAGCTTGTTGAATTTGCTTTACAGTTCTTTTTTGAAAATTATCTAGCTCGGCTTTCGATCTTAAAAACAAATCATTTAATTTTTTATTTTCTTCTAATAAAGCTTCAATTTGTTTATCTTCATTTTCACTATTTTCCATAGAGCTAGGATTTGATCCTTCTCCACTTTCCGAAATTTCTTCATCTAAATTAATCTTGTTAATTTCTTTTTGATCTTCCTTTTTAATGTCCATTAATTTCCCTTAAAATTTGTTTACATTAATATATGGTTTATTTTGATGATTTCAAGGCTTCAGTTAATAATTTAGCTGTTATATCTACGATTGGTATAACTCTATCGTAAGCCATTCTTTTTGGCCCTATTACGCCTAAAACACCAACAACATCATCATCAAATTTATAGGGAGCGCTGACTATACTGCAGTCATCTAAAACATTATATCCTGATTCTGCGCCAATAAATATTTTAACGCCATTCGAAGACATACTTTGATCCAAAAGATGTAAAATGCTATTTTTTTCGCTGAAAGCCTCAAATAAAGTTCTTAGCTTTTCAATATCTGATAATTCTTTACAACTCATTAATCTAGTCTGACCAGTGACAAAAAGATCATCATTTTTCTTAGTATTATCAGGATCTAAAAAAAGTTTTTTTCCAAAAGTTATCGCTGAAAGCATAATATCATTCATGTCCTTTCTCATCTCTTCTAACTCATTTAATAATATCTTTCTAATCTCAAGTAAAGATTGACCAGATATAATACTATTTAAATAATTTGCGGCCTCTTGAAGCTCTGAAGATGAAAAACTTTTATCCAAATTAATTATTTTATTTTCAACATCGTTATTTTTATTTATTAAAATTGCTAAAATTTTATTATCACTAAGATTTAAAAAATCTATTTGCTTTATTTCTGTATTTTGTTGTGTAGGTAAGGAAATTACACCTGTTAATTCAGTAATATTGGATAATATTTCGTTAGTTTTTTTTACAATATTTTTTCTTTCAGAGCCTTGTGTTAAATTTAGTTTTAACTTTTTTATCAAACCACTATTAACGGGCTGAACTTTTATCATTTTATCGACAAACATCCTATATGCTAGCTCAGTTGGAACTCTTCCTGCAGATTTATGTGGTGAATAAATATAGCCTAAGTCCTCCAAATCTACAAAAACATTTCTTATGGTAGCAGAACTTATACCAATATCTGTAGCCTGAGAAAGCTTTGTTGAGCCAACAGGCTGGCCATCTGAAATAAAGCTTTCAACTAATGCCTTTAGTAACAATTCTTGTCTTGGATTTAAACTTTCCATAAAATTATCAAGTTTTATTTATAATAATATATTATTATTGAATATATTATAATACTTATATGATATTGTTATAAGTGTATAGGGGGCACAATGTCAATATTTAAAAATATAGCAATTATCTCTAAAATAAATGATGATAGCGTAAAAGACAGTCTAGACGCGGTAATAAAATACTTAGATAAAAAAAATATTAACTATTTATTAGATAAGAACTCTTGTAAATTACTTGCCAATTCAGAATCAACAGATATTAAAGCTATAAAAGAAAAGTGTGATATAGCTTTTATAATTGGGGGTGATGGGACGCTTCTCAGAGCTGCCCAAGATCTTGCTAAAGCAAATATACCTATTTGTGGAATTAATAGAGGAAGATTAGGATTTTTAGTTGATATATCGCCAGACCATATTCAAGAAAATTTAGAGAATATTTTTAAAGGAAATTATTCTGTTGACGAGAGAATTTCGCTTGAGGGTACTGTTCTTAGAAATGGCAAAGAAATATCAAAAAATATTTCGTTTAATGATGTGGTGATACATAGTAGAGATGCGGTTAGAATGATTGAGATGGATACAATGCTTGATGGAGAAAAACTTTATACAGTCAATGCTGATGGTTTAGTAGTTTCTACTCCAACAGGTTCGACTGCATATTCTTTATCTAGTGGTGGGCCAATATTGCAGCCAACTATGGAGGCATTGGTTCTTGTCCCTATATGCCCACATTTACTTAGCAATAGACCAATTGTAATTGGTATGAATAGCGTTGTAGAAATAAAGCTTTCTGATAAATCACATACAAATGCTAGTGTAACATTTGATGGGCAAATAAACGTTCCAATAGAAGCAAACGATACTATTCGAATTAGTAAAAGTAAGGTATTGCTAAAACTTATTCAGCCTCCTAATATTAGCTTTCTATCTATACTAAGAGAAAAATTAGGTTGGGGTTTTAAGCCATAAAAATTCATGTTATCAAGTATATATATCAAAAATTTCGCAATAATTGATGAGTTAGAAATTGATTTCCATAATAATATGTCTGTTCTAACAGGCGAAACAGGTGCTGGCAAATCAATTTTAATTGACGCTATTAATATTGTTTTTGGTAATAAAAAAACAAACAAAGTAATTAGAAATGAACAATTTGATACTGAAATAATTTGCCAATTTAATATATCAAACAAAAATATTATAAAGATTCTTGAGGAAAAAGATTTAGCTGACTCTAATGAATGTATTTTTAGAAGAAAAATAAATAAAAAAAATATATCAAAAATCTATATAAATGATAAGCCAGTGAATTCAAGTACTGCAAAATCTATTGGGAGTCTAATAATTGATATACACGGGCAACACGAAAATCAATTAATATTATCTGATGACGAACAAAGAAATAGATTAGACAATTTTATAAATATAAAAGAGGATAAATTATTAATTCAAAAAATAATCTCAGACATAAATGCTATAAAAAAGTATTTATCAGAAAACTCACTAGATATAGATCAATATCAAAGCAGTGTTTCACTTTTAGAGTATGAAATAAAAGAATTAGAAAATGAGGTTATAGATGCCGAAGAATATAATAAAATTTCAGAAGAGTACAAAAAACTTAGCAATAGTGAGATTCTTAAAGACAAAGTTTACCAATGTCTAGATATAATCGAAAATACGTCAGAACAGGATATAACGTCAATGCTATCAAATATAAATAAAAATCTAATAGACATAAATAATATTGATCAAAATGCAAATAACTTACTTGATATTAATATAAATATTCAAGATGAGGTAAAAAGCTTATCAAAATTATTAGAAAAATATACTAATTCAATTAATAGCGATGAAGAAAAACTTGTTATGTTAAATGAAAAGATTTTATCTCTTAATAATTTGGCAAAAAAATATAATTCAAGCGAAAGTGAATTACAAAGCATTTTAACTGATAAAATTACAAAACTTGATAACTTGAAAAATAGTAAATCCAATATAGAAGAGAATAAAAATAAAATAAATAAAAATTTGGTTGATTATCATAAAATCTCAGAGAAGATATCGAAGATAAGGAAGCAAAAAGCTGTAATTCTTGAGAAAAAAATTACAAATAATCTAAAAAAACTTGGAATGGATGATTGTGAATTCAAAATAGATATATTAAGTGATAAAAATATAATCACAAAGAATGGTTATGATAAAGTTTCATTTCTTATTAAGACAAATAAAAAATCAAAATTACTCCCATTAAAGGAAATTGCCTCAGGAGGAGAGTTATCAAGATTAAGCTTAGTGATTCAACTGGAGACTCGTTCTAACGATGACTGTGAGACTATGATATTTGATGAAATTGATACTGGTATTGGCGGCGCTACCGCTGAAATTTTAGGAAATCACTTAACTAAATTATCAGAAAAAACACAAGTTTTATGCGTTACTCATCTTGCTCAAATTGCCGCAAAATCCTCTCACCATTATCTTGTATCAAAAGACAAAAATATTTCAACAACAAAACTTGAATACTTAAGTAATGAGAAAAGAATAAATGAGCTAGCAAGAATGATAGGAGGTATAGAGGTAACTGAAAAAACATTGCAGTTTGCTAAAGAGCTTCTTTCTTAAGTTTTAATCTTCGTCTAAGAATTCTCCATACAGAATCATATTATGATCTAAAATTTTAAAATTATATTTTTTTGCTATTTCTTTTTGCCTATTTTCTATAACTTCATCATAAAATTCTACTACCTTGCCAGTCTTAAGAGACACCATATGATCGTGATGATCTCCATGATTTAGCTCAAAAACGGCCTGACTATTATTTTCAGAGTCAAAATGATGTCTTATGACAATTTTGGCTGCCTCAAACTGAGTTAAAACTCTATAAACTGTTGCCAAACTAATAACTTCACCATCTTTTATGAGCTCTTTATATATATCTTCGGCAGACATGTGATGATTTTCAGCATTTTCAAGCTTATCGAGAATTTTCACTCTTGGAAGCGTTATTTTTAAACCAGCATTTTTTAATTCTATATTGCTCATAATTACTATATTATCCCTATTTAGTGAAACAATATACAAAAAAATAATGATATTTATAAGGATTTTCATAGCTACATTACTTTTTTTCAGCATAAGTGCTTGTCAGTTATTACCAGAAGATGCTCAATTAAGGAGCTACAGAGTTCTTGTGCAACAGGGAAATGTTATTGAAGAAAGTAAAATAGACGCTTTAAAAATAAATATGACAAAAGAGCAGGTTGTTTTTCTCCTGGGTGAGCCCGTACTAAATAATATATTTGATAAAAATAGATGGGATTATGTTTATTACAGAAAAAGAGATCCTGAGGTATCAAGACTAAATATGATTAGTATTTTCTTTAAAGATGAAAATGTAGTTAGTATGAAGAGAATCGTAAAAAATGATGATGGTTTGTTTGAAATTAGTGGAAAAACTAATCATGGTGAACCAGAATTTTTAGAAGACAATGAAACAGCTTCTTTAAAACAAGAAGTATTTGATAATATTAAGTTAGAGGGAATAAAAGATGAAAATATTAATATAGAAGGTTTTGATGTAGAAGGTCTTAAAGAAGATAAAAATAATGAAAAGACAACAGAAAATGAAAAAATAATTACAAATGAAGAAATAAGTAAAGTTACTGATGATTTAAAAAAAGAAAATATAGAAACCTTAAAAGAAGTTAAAGAAATTAAAAGAAAAAATGATAATGAGATTCTTTCAGAAATAATTAATAATTGGGCGCAAGCTTGGCAAGGAAAAGATCTTGAAAAATACTTTAGTTTTTACATTGATGAATATACATCGGAGTATTTCAACGACCATTTATTATGGAAAAAAGATAGAACTAATAGGATAAGTGGAAAAAATGAAATTCAAATAGAAATAAGCGAATTATCATTAGAATTTGAAATAGATGAAAATGAATTGGCTGTCGCCAAGTTTACTCAGAAATATATGTCCGATAACTATTCAGACAAAGTTGTTAAAGAATTATCTTTAAAGAAAATTAATAAAAACTGGAAAATAATATCAGAGAAAGTTATTGAAAGTAACTATTAAAATTTCTTTTGAAAATTAAACTTTCTTTTTTCATTTGGACTCATTTTTAAGTCATCTAATATCTCTATTCTGTCACTTTCTTTAATAATATAAGATTCATTAATTAAATTTCCATAACATCCAAATTTTTTTTTACTCAAAAATTTTTTTGAAAAAATTGACTTGTCTTCTAAATATTCTAAAACATTCCCTAATTTTAAATTTTTTTGAAAATTGATTTTTGTAGAAACAATTTTTTTATTTGAGCTTATGTAGATTATTTCAATTTTTATTGGATCTGACATATTATTTTAAAGACTCATCGACAAAAGACTTTACAAGTATATTTGTAATTTTTTCTAGTGATTTACCTACAGTAAACTCTATTATTTTATTTTTTGCTTCGTAATTAAGATTTAAATATATAATCGTTTTATTTTCTACCTGCTTAAAACTCCATTCCCCATCCAAGTACTTAAAAGGTCCCTCTATTAACTTCATTTTTATAAATTCATTTTTTTTTATTTGATTTTCGGTACTAAATGATGTTTTTATACCTTTTATATCGAAGTCAAGCTTAGCCTGCATTTGTGTGGAATTTTCATTTAAAATCTTTGACTCTATACAGTATGGAATAAAATTTTTATATAAATCTACTCTATTAACGATATTAAAAACCGTATCAATGTCTTTTAGAACTATAGCTTCTTTTTTTATTAGCATAACAAATTATCTTAATATATTTATATCAATACCTAATGCATTTAACATAACAAATATTACGGCTATTGGCGCGATTACTCTTGCAGATATATACCATATTAATTTTAAAATTTTTGATTTAATTTGTAATTCTGCGTTAATGCTGTCCTTTGATACTAACCAACTAACGTATATTGATATCAAGATTCCACCTAACGGTAATAATATATTTGATGTTATATAATCTAGTAACTCAAAAAATGTCATGTTGAAAAACTTCACTTCCGAGCCAAGATTAAATGAAACTATTGTGCCAATTCCTAAAAGCCAGGCCATACCGCCAGCAATTGCAGCTGCTTTAATTCTCGTTAAATTATATTTTTCAATAATCCAAATTATCATAGGTTCAATTAAAGATATTGAAGATGTCCAGGCCGCAAAAATTAATAATATAAAAAATAATGTTCCGAACAATTGGCCGCCTGGCATTGCTCCAAAAGCTACAGTTAAAGTTTGAAATATTAGGCCAGGACCTTGTGTCATCTCTAAACCGCTAGAAATAACAATTGGAAAAATTGCTAATCCTGCAAGTAGAGCAACTAAAGTATCAAGCGAAGCAACAATAACACATGTTTGTGGAATAGATATTTTTTCTGACAAATAAGAACCATATACCATTAATGCACCCATACCTAAACTAAGACTAAAAAAAGCTTGTCCCATAGCAACTAAAACTGTTTTCCAAGTGATTTGACTAAAGTCTGGGTAAAGCATAAATCTTATACCATTATAAAAGTCTCCTTCAATAGAGGAATAAATTACTAGCGCTATCAATAATACCAATAAAGCTGGCATTAATCGTGTAACAGCACTCTCAAGGCCTGATTTAACACCCCTTGAAACAACAATAATAGTTATTATAGAAAATATCGTATGCCAGGCTAAAAGCCTTTCTGGGTCTGATATAAATTCAGTAAACATTAAAGCTGCGCCCGCGGCATCTATATCATTAATAACTCCAAATGCAGTCCTAGCACCATATGCCATAGTCCATCCAGCTATAACACTGTAATAAGATAAAATAAGGATTCCTGCAAGTATTCCAATAAAACCTATAATTTGCCATTTATTTGATCTATTTTCTTTTTCAGATATATAATTTATTGAAGCAATTGGATTTAATCTACCCCTTTTGCCTAAATAAACCTCTGAGAGCATAATTGGGATACCAATAAATAAAACGCACAGAATATATATAATTACAAATGCCCCGCCACCATTTTCTCCTGCAATATATGGAAATTTCCATATATTTCCAAGTCCTACTGCTGAGCCAGTAGCAGCTAGTATGAATGCTGTTCTAGAGGACCACTCCCCGTGCGATGAAGTTCTATTTATTGCCATTAGTTAGTATTATTTATTATGTTAATATTACATATTATGGGACAAAGATCTAAAAATACAGAAAATATAATTGCTGTCAACAAAAAAGCAACTCACGACTATTTTATTTTGGAAAAAATAGAAGCTGGTATAGTTTTAGAAGGATGGGAGGTAAAGGGAATAAGAGCCTTAAAAGTCCAATTGAAAGAATCATATGTTAAGGTAAATAAAGGAAACATCTATTTAATAGGATCAAATATAACACCTCTCGCTTACATAAATAAAGACACTTTAAAAAATGCCACAAGAACAAGAAAACTTCTTTTAAATCAAAAAGAAATAAACTCTCTAGTTGGAAGAGTTCAGAAAGAAGGTCTTACCATTATACCGTTATCACTCTATTGGAAAAAAAATAAAGTTAAATTAGAGATTGGTGTAGCCAAAGGAAAAAAGAAATTTGACAAAAGACAATCTGAAAAGAAAAAAGATTGGGCTATTGAAAAAAATCGAATTGTAAAAAATAAATTAAAAAATAATTAATTAATCTCTACTGCAAGAAAATACATTACCAACAATACCTTTTGCTTTTGCGTCATCTATACAATCAGTATATGAACTATATTCGCCTATAACTTCACCATTACCATTAGTAGCAACCCAATTGCTTGATTCGCTATATTTTAAAAAACCCCAAAAACCAACAATTAAAATTACTATTAACATAAAAACTTTATCCATTGAAACCCCACTTATTGTTATATTTTATAATCTGATTATTATATCAAAACTTAGAAATATTCCAAATACATCTGCCGTTAGATGAGTCATCTATTTCTTTACATATTCTATTATGCTCTCTTAATTCGTTTTCATCAGCAGTCTGAACTACAAATTTACCATCAATATTATCTGTTTTTGGGTAATTCTTATTTTTTGATTCTTCAGCGCCCAAATCAAATGAAGTTTGCCCGCCTGTCATAGACAAATAAACATCTCCGAGAATTCTTGCATCCAGAAGAGCACCGTGAAAATCTCTTGATGAATTGTCTACATTATATCTTTTACATAGTGCATCTAGACTATTTTTTTGCCCAGGATGGAGTTGCCTTGCATAAGTAAGGCTATCGAACACTTCACATATACTACTAATATCAATATTTTGTTTTGCCTTTTTATACTCATACTCCAAAAAACCTATATCAAATGGAGCATTATGAATAATTAATTCAGAATTTTTAATAAATTCCAATAAATCATCTTTTACGTCCTCAAATAATGGCTTATCCTTAAGAAAGTCATTTGAAATTCCATGAACATTCATTGCGCCCTGATCAATTTCTCGTAATGGATTTAAATATTGGTGAAATTTTTTTCCAGTGTATTTTCTATCAATAATTTCTATACATCCAATTTCAATTATTCTATGATTTCTAGTGACATCAAGCCCTGTAGTCTCAGTATCAAGAATTATTTTTCTAATCATATTGATTATCCTTGTTAGAAATTGCAAAATTTGCTAATTCATCCGCCTGATCGTTCCCATAATTACCGCTATGACCTTTCACCCAATTCCACTCTACTGAGTGATAGGAGTTAAGTTCGTCAATTTTTTTCCACAGGTCCATGTTTTTTACTTCTTTATTGTTTGAGGTTTTCCAACTATTTTTTTTCCATTTCAATATCCATTGATTTATGCCATCCATTAAATACTTTGAATCAGTATATAAAATTACTTTAGATTTTTCATCTAAAATACTTAGCGACATAATTGCAGCTGTTAACTCCATTCTATTGTTTGTTGTTTCATTGTTATAACCATATATTCTCTTTTCAATATTATTAGAAAATTTTATCACAGCGCCCCAACCACCAATTCCTGGATTTCCTTTACAAGCACCATCTGTGTATATTGTTATTTCATTTTTCATAATTATTATGAACTACAGGCTTAGCAAATTTTCCTAATATAATATTATCTTTTTTATGCCAATTTTTAACAGAAATATACTTATAAGTTTTTTTATTTACAAAAAAAATATAACTATTGCCAAAAAAATTTATTTTTGAAAAAATATCATTATTTAAAAAATAAAAAAGATTAATTAATCTTTGGTTTTTAAATGGCGGAATTTTATTAACATTCAAAATATGTTTTATTTCATACGAAAAAAGTTTCATCCAATCTGATAATCTTCCAATAGTAATATATTTTTTATTTCTAAAAATTGATTTAATGGGAAACATACTAAAAATACCCAAAAAACTCATCTTATTAAATCCTGAAATTATAATTTCTCCATCTTCTTTAAGGACTCTATCAATTTCTCTAAAAGCTGCGTGGGGATCTTTCTCGTAATCTAACGAATGAATAATTATAATACAGTCTATTGAAGATTCTTCGAATGGTAAGTTTCTTAGTTCACCTCTTATATCTGCATTTTCTGTATCAGATAAATAAAAACTGTTAAAGTTATCACTGGAATTCATAATTATATTAATTATAGAATCTTCTCCAAGATACAAAATTTTTTTATCATTTGAAATGTTAAAAATTCTGTTTATCGAATCAATAATAATAGAAGCATTTATAACACCTGATTTGGTTTGATACCATTTATTTATTTCTGAAAATTTAAAATTCATAATTTAATTTATTATCTGAGGCACTGATTTTAATAGCTTTTTTGTATAACTATTTTTACTGTTATTAATTATATCAGAGGTAATACCATGCTCAACTATTCTTCCTTTGTGCATTATAGAAATAGTATCTGAAAAATTTGAAATAAGTTTTATATCATGCGATATAAACAAATATGATATTTTTGTTTTTTCCTGAATATTTAACAATAAATCTAAGACTTGTTTTTGAACAGTAACATCTAAGGAGCTTGTTGGTTCATCACATATCAATAATTTTGGATTTAAAACTAATACTCTTGCTATAGCTATTCTCTGTCTCTGTCCTCCAGAAAATTGATGGGGATATTTATTTAAAGAATCTATACTAAGCCCCACTTTATCAATAACATCTTCAAGAATTGAGCTTATGGTACGGTTATCAATTTCCGGTTTTAAAAAACACAAACCCTCTTTTATAATTGCTCCTATTCTCATTCTTGGATTTAAGGATGAAAAAGGATCCTGAAATATCATTTGATAATTTTTTCTAAAGCTTCTAATTTCGCTATTATTCATATTTAAAATATCTTTATCACATATTTTAATTTTTCCTGAAGTAATATTTGTCAAACCCATTATAGCTTTTGCGATTGTAGTTTTACCGGACCCAGATTCTCCTGCTATAGCGTGTGTCATACCAGGTTTTATAGATAAACTTACGTCATCTACGGCTTTTAATAATGAACTATTATTACCAAAAAAGCTTTTTTTTTCTTGATAGAAAACCTTAAGATTTTGAACACTTAAAATATCATTCTCAGAGTTAAACTGATTGTTAAAAAATTGCCTATTATATACAGAAGATTCTAATAAACTTTTACTATAAGAATTTTTAGGTAATTTAAAAAATTCTTTTGCATTATTTTCTTCTATAATCTTACCATCTTTTAGTACTATAATTTTATCTGATACTTGTGATGCAACGGCAAGATCGTGAGTTATAAATAATATAGCCATATTTAATTTTTCTCTAAGTTCGACTAACAGATCTAATACTTGTTTTTGAATTGTTACATCAAGTGAAGTTGTGGGTTCATCTGCAATAAGTAACTTTGGTTTGCAGGCAATTGCCATAGCAATCATCACTCTTTGTTTCATTCCGCCTGATAGCTGATGAGGATATAAATTAATAACTCTATCTGCATCATTTATCCCAACAGAAACCAAATCACTGATTATATTTTTTTTAATATCTATTTTATTTTTTTTTGGATAGGATTCTCTTAATTGTTCAAAAATACTCATAACAGGATTTAAAGACCTCATTGGTTCTTGAAAAATCATAGATATATCTTCTTTTCTAATATCTCTCATGTCCCTTTCTTCTAAAGATAAAAGATTTTTGTTTAAAAAAATTATTTTGCCGCTTTTAATTTTACAGGATTTTTCTAGTAACCTTATAATCGATAATGCTGTTAAAGATTTTCCACTTCCTGATTCACCTATAAGTGAAACTATTTCTGATTTATGTATATCAAAACTAATATTTTTTAATACCTTTTGATTTTCTTTTGATTTAATAGTTAAACATAAATCTTTTACTGATAGTAATTTATTCATAATTTTTATTAGCCCTTGGATCAAAAGCATCTCTAACAGCATCAGAGAATAAATTAGCAAATAGCACCAAAATAAACATAAATAAAAATGCAGCAAAAAGTGACCACCAAACAATAGGTTCTCTTGACATTTCTAGTCTTGCAGCATTTATCATATTGCCCCAACTATATGTTGTTGGATCAACACCAATATTAACATAAGATAAAACTGCCTCTGCTAGCACTAAAGCGCTAAAATCTAAAACAACAGTGATAATTACAATATGCATAATATTTGGAATAATATGCCTTATAATTATTGAAACCTTGCTTAAACCAAATGTTTGTGATGCTTGAACATATTCTATCTCTCTAAGTTTCATAGACTCACCTCTAAGTAACCTACATAATCCAGTCCAACTAGTTAAGCCTAAGATCATACAAAGAAAAAAAAGTCTCAGGTCAGCGCGCTCGTATACATTTTCAAAATCAATTGGATTATTAGCCATATAGACCTGCAGCATTAATATAGCTGAAGCTATAAGTAATACACTTGGGATAGAATTTAAGGTTGTGTAAATATATTGAATTATATCATCTACAAAACCACCAATATAACCTGCAAAGATTCCTAAAAAAATTGCAAAAGGAAGCATGACTATTGTGGTTAATGTTCCTATCAGTATCCCTGTTCTAATACTTTTAATACTTTTATATAAAACATCTTCTCCGACTTTGTCGGTACCTAAGACATAATATTGAATACTTAAATCATATAAAGAAATAAAAATTAATAAAATTATAAAAAAAGACAAATATATAAACTTATTTCTTAAAAAATAGGTAGTAATTTTCTTGAAATTTTTAAATAAAGTTTTATAAAAAATTATTAGGTACATGATAAAGCAAATGAATAGAGTTTTTACAAAAGAAATTATTATAGTTATAAATATATTCTGTATATTTTTTTCGGAATATAAATTATGATTACCTTTATATTTGAGTTTTGGGTAAACTCTTTTATCTATGTCTTTATCAATTTTAACAGTTTCTTTTGAATACAATTTTGATGAAAAAGGAGATGAATAACTTTTTTCTGAGTTCTCATGAATAGGTAGTAAGATAATATCTAATAGACTACTAATTTCTGAAGTATAAGTGTATTTTTTGTTATTTTCGTCATAAACTTTATTTTTAAAGTGAATTGAATCACTAAGAGCTATAATCATAAAAAAAGACAAGACTAAAACTGACAATGCTCCAGTTTTATTTTTAAAAACATATGACCAAGTTTCTAACAAATCTGGTGTCTTTCTTACATAAAGAATATATGATAATAATGTTAATATTATTATATAGAAAAATAAATCTGTAAGTAAAAATACAAACATTATTTTAACCTTACTCGAGGATCTACCAAGGTATAAGATATATCAGTTAATATTAATCCTACGATATATAAAATCGTTCCAAGAAATACCATTGCTCTAACAATTGCAAAATCTTGGCTTTGTATAGCATCAATTGTATAACTTCCTAACCCAGGAATACCAAAAAAAGACTCTACTATTAAGCTCCCAAGAAATAGTAAAGGAAGTATTACAACTATTCCTGTTAGTATTGGGATTAAAGCATTTTTAAAAACATGATTAAAAAGAACAGAACTTTCTGACAATCCTTTTGATTTTGCTGTTTTAACATAATCTTTCTCAATTTCTTCTAAAAACAACGAGCGATACCATCTTGTTCCTGAGCCTATTCCGTATATAACACTAATAATAACAGGTAATATTAAAAATTTTACCGCATCGTAGCCATGTGCATAACCTGAAATTGGTACAAGATGAAGTAGCTTACTAATTAAATATTGACCCCCTATTATATAAAATAAGCTTGAAATTGACATTAGTGCTACACAAATAATCACACCAAAATAATCTACATAAGTTGACCGAAAAAATACAAAGAATAATGCGAATGTTATATTTATTAAAACACCGACAATTAAAGAAGGAAGAGCTATTGCTAAACTTGGCCACATACGTTGCTGAATATCATATTTAATATCTCGTCCACTATCAGATACGCCAAAGTCAAATAAAAAGAGTTTCAAAGATTTTTCATAAAAAATAGTTTTTTGAATCGCATCTAAACCCTTTTCGCTATTATTATAAAATAATGGATTGTTATAACCCCTTTCTTCGTTCCAAGCATAAATTTGCTCCTGTGTTACCCTTTTATTACCTAAATGCAGTCTTGCAATTTCATCAGGTGAATTTACAACAAAGAATAAAGCAAACGTTAATAAATTTACTCCTATTAATATAGGGATTATATAAACTAATCTTTTTAAAATATATTTAATCATAGGCTTTTTCTTTTTCTTTTTTTCTAATCGTTAATAATACAGAAAAAATAAAAATCAAAAAAATAATAAATAATATGTGAAGAAGTGTAAAATCAGGCTTATTCCATTTAGATATTTTATCATGTCTTATGTTATTATTTATTTTTTTATATTTAAGAGTGTTATTAGCCATTAAATTAGACTCTACATTTTCAAGCCAACTATGTGACAAAGAAAATGATTTTGGGTGGAATCCCCATACCCAAGGAGAATCATTTTGTATAATTGTTAACATATTTTCAATAAGTTCTTTTCTTTTTTTTGTATTTTTCATATTTTTCATTCTTAAAAATAATTTATCAAATTCATAGTTACTATAATTTGATGCATTTTCACCCCCATATTTTACTTTTCCATTTTTACTATACAAAAGAAATAAAAAATTTTCAGGATCTGGATAGTCTGCATTCCATCCCCATTGAAAGATCTGGCCAGTACCATTGATCATTTTTTCCTGGAATCTATTATAATCTGTGACTCTTGTAACTAACTGTATGTCTATTTTTTTGAATTGTTTTCTTAACCAGTTTAGAAAAGCATATGTATCAGCACCCGATCCTGTTGCTTCAAAGTATAAAACTAATGGCTTACCTGTTTTTTGATCTAAGCCATTTACATATCCAGCTTTTTTCAATAAATCTTTTGCTTTAACAATATTTTTTTTAACAAGACTATTATCTACTTTCTTATAAATAGTTTTGTTATAACTTTTTTTCCCATCCTGGTAACCAAATATACCTGGAGGAATTGGGCTTTGGGCAACGATACCTCTTCCATTTGCGAATATTGATATGTATTCATCGTAATCAATTGCTAATGTAATTGCTTGTCTTAAATAACGTGCTTTGCTCTCTTTTCCGCCAACTACAGGATCTAGCATATTAAATCCTATGTAATATGTTGACGCTGCGGTAGCGGTATTTAAATGAATACCTTTTGCTTTTAATTCTTCTGTTAGCTTAATATCTCCTGAGTTACTAAGAGAAACTGCTTGATCATAATTATCTGAAGCTATTCCTGAGCTATCATAATATCCTTGAAGAAATTTATTCCATCTCGGAATTTGTTCTTTTTCGAGGGAAAAAATTGCTTTATCAATAAAAGGTACTGCTTTAACACTATTAGATGATATTAATTTTTTATCAATAATTTTATCATTAAGCGAAGGATAAACTTCACCTCTGAAATTTTTATTATAATCAAGCACCATTCTTAAATTAGGATTATTTTCAATTAATCGAAAAGGTCCAGTGCCAACAGGAAACCAATTTAAAGTTATATTTTTTTTTATTAAATTTTCTTGCATATAAAAAGAATCTGCTTCCCAAGGCATTGGTGAAAAAAAAGGCATAGCTAACCAATATATAAATTGAGGGTATTGATTTTTTATAATAATAGAAAACTTATATTTGTTAATTTTTTCAATACCTTGAATATTTGTAGATTGAATAAATTTAATTCTTTTTTTATAATTTAACTCACTTTTTTTATTTATTTTATTTTTAAAATCATCAAAACCAAAGATATACTCCGACATTACTCCGGAAATCGGAGAATGATTCTTATAATCAGCTAATCTTTTTATTTGATAAATATAATCATCAGAAGTAAGTTCTCTTGTTGATTCATATTTAAAATCTTTTAATGTATCTATATTTTTTAATTGATCATCATTTAAATTATGATAAAAGTACTCGTTATCTTTTTTATAAAATGCGGGGTGATCTTGATATAAGACACCTTGTTTTATTTTAATAATATATTTTGTGTAATATATTTTTTTATTTAATGTAGTTTCGTTAAATTTATCATCTAAATAAATGATTTCTGGCATTTCTGCAGCGGTTAGTGGTATTAACTCATATGGTTTTTTAAGATAATGATATTGATACAAAGGTTCATATATTTGAGCAATAAACGCATATTCATTTGAACTATACGACCTTGCAGGATCTAAATGTTTTGGTCTTTCTTGAAAAGATGAATAATAAACATTTTTTAAGTTATTTAGGTTATCACTATATGGATTATTTAAAGGTTTGTCTGAACATCCCTTTAAGAAAATTATACAAGCAATAATTATGTATTTGTGGTAATTAAACATTAATTTATTATACAACTAAATATTAAAAATATTATATTTTTTACTGCATTATAAATAAAAATTGATATACAATACGTGTATGAAATTTCTTGAAGGAAAAAAAGCACTAGTATTAGGTATTGCGAGTAATAGATCTATTGCTTGGGGAATATCTCAATCTTTATTAAAAAATGGTGCCGAATTAGCATTTACTTATCAAAATGACAAATTAAAAGGTAGGGTTGAAAAATTAGCAGAAGAATGTAATTCAGATATTATAATGCCCTGTGATGTTTCAGAGGATAATAGTATTAATAAAATGCTTAATACATTGTCTGGCAGATGGAATGAGTTTGATATTATTATTCATTCTTTAGCTTTTGCGCCAAAAGAAGAGTTAGAAGGAAACTATGTTGAAAAAACAACAAAAAGTGGATTCATATCTGCTCATTCTATTAGTAGTTACAGTTTGCTTGAGCTTTGTAAAGAAGCAAAGCCAATGCTTAAAGGCTCAAATCCTTCTGTAATATCCTTATCTTATTTAGGAGCAGTTAGAGGAATGCCCAACTATAATGTTATGGGTGTTGCTAAAGCAAGCTTGGAGGCAAATGTAAGATATTTAGCGTACTCAATGGGAGAGCATAATATCAGGGTAAATTGCATATCTGCAGGCCCAATTAAAACACTTGCTGCTGCAGGTATATCAGATTTTAGAAAAATGCTAGATCATGTCGAAAAAAATTCTCCTTTAAAAAGAAATGTTACAATTCAAGAAGTTGGAGATACAGCGTCTTTTCTTGCTTCGGATGGAGCTAGTGGAATAACCGGACAAGTTTTATATGTTGATTCAGGTTTTAATATTATTGGTATGCCAGCAATCGATTAAAACTACTTCGATAAGACACTCGCACAACAAGAATCACCAAAGACATTAACACTTGTTCTTAGCATATCTAAAACTCTATCTATACCTAAAATTATTGCTACGGCTTCATAAGGTAGTCCAACAGCCCCAAGAATTACAATTATAGCTACAAAACTTGCAGAAGGAATTCCTGCAACACCAATAGATGTAATTAATGCTAAAAATAAAATTAAAAATTGTTCAACTATGGAAAGATCAACTCCATATAATTGTGCAATAAAAATTACAGCAATACATTCAAATAAAGCCGTACCATCCATATTAATTGTTGCTCCTAGAGGAATAATAAAATTAACTCTATCTTGCTTATAATTTAAATTATCTACTAAGCACTTCGTAGTCACAGGAATTGTTGCAACAGAAGAACTTGATGAAAAAGCTAATAACAAAGCGGGGCTCATGGCTTTATAGTGTTTGATAATATTTTTTTTAAAAAACATTAAAATAAGACTGTAAAATATAAAAAAATGTATAGCTAAACTTAGTACTACAGTTGTAAAAAAAGTTAATAAAATTGAATAACTTTCAGGTGTAAAATTCATTACAGCTTTAGCAACAAGACAAAAAACGCCATATGGAGTAAAAAATAATATATAATGCATAATCTTTAAAAATATTACATATGTTCCGCTCCAAAAATCTTTTATAATATTTACACTTTTATTTTCGGAAGATCTAATTGCAATACCAATAACAATGCTAAACAGAATAATAAATAACATATTACCATTTGCTATAGAATGAAAGATATTTCCCGAAAATATGTTTAAAAAAAATGAATTTATGGATACATTTTCTTGAGAGTTAATTAAACCACTAAGAGAATTTACACTTTCTAATCCAATCAAATCAGCCGCGCCCTTTCCATTTATTATCCCGGGCTCAATTATATTTACTAAAGTAATGCCTGTTAGTATTGCTACAAAACTTGTAAATAAATAAAATAATATTGTTTTAAAGCCTAAGTTTGAAAATTCATTTAAACTGCTAAAAGATGATATTGTATGGATTAATGAAGACATTATTAATGGAATAACAATCATCTTAAGTGAATTTAAAAATAACTGGCTCAATAAATCAAGTAAATTATAAAAATTTATACCAAAAAAACTATCAGATTTTTCTAAAAAAAAACCTGTTGCAAAACCTAATACTAAAAAGGCAAGAATTAATTTAGATGAAGGTAATCTTTCCATTATATTTAATTATAAATTTTCTGGATAAATTTTTATATCTGCTTGTTCTCTTAAGCTTTGAATTAGTGAATATAAAATAGAATTAGCTTGTTCATTATAGAACATTGTTTTCAATGATTTTTGACTTAAATCAGTCTCACCATTTTCAATTTTATCTAAAACAATTAATTCAAAATTACCAGTACCTGATTCAATGCTAGTAACATTCTTTTCTCTGGTTAAATTAAATACATTTGAAATAATAGTCGCAGGTAACTCATTATTTGTTCTTTCAATAGAAGAATAATAAGTAGATTTTTTATTTACAAGATTTTCTATTTCTTTAATATTAGAGCCATTAAGAATTTTATTCTCTATATTTGTAATCGTATCTTTCATTTTTAAAATGGCATTTTCTGTGCTAATTAAACTTTCAATTTCTTTCTCTACAGAATTATACTTTTTATACTCTTTTTCAGATTTATTTTTAATTCGAAGCATTACAATGCTATCTTTAACTTCAAGCGGAAGACTATTATAGTTATCAACGTAAACTTGGTCTGATCTTAAAGCATTTAATACTTTTTCATTATTTAAAATTTTATGTTCTTTTTTAATTTTTGATAAAGTATTTAAATTTGTAGATACTTTTTTAACTGATAAATAATCTTCAACTTTATCTAAACTATTGGGATTTTCATAAAGTAGATTTGATACATCTTCAAAAATTGTTTCGTATCTGTTTTGTATTTGACTATTTTCGTAATCAATTTTAACAATATTTTCTATGTCATTAAAATTAGGAATTTTCGCCTCTTTGATATCAGATAATTTCAATATATAAAAACCTTGTGATGTTTCTACTATATTTGAAATACTATTTACTTTGTTGATATTAAATGCAGCATTATTAATTTCTTCAGTGAGCTCATTTCTTGATATCCATCCTATATTCCCTTGTTTTTTATTTGACAGTTTGTCATCGGAATACTTAACAACTAAACTTTCAAAACTCTCTCCTTGTTTTAGTTTTTCTAAAATTTCTTTTATTAATTCACCATTACTTATCTTCGAAGATTTTATATTTGAAAGAAATATTTGACTAATTTTTCTTTTTTCTGGAATTATATATTTAAATTGATTTTCTTTATAATAATTTTCTAAATTATCATTACTAAATGAAAGTTGCTCTCTTAATATTTTTTTATTATAAACCAAATATTCAATATCATACTTTTCAGGTAGCGAAAAAATATTTTTATATTTTATATAAAAGTCTTTTTTTTCTTTTTGGGTATAGATTTTTTTTTCATTTTTAAAATCTTTATAGCTTAAAGATAATAATTTAAAACTTCTGGTTTGATACTTTAATTTTTTTAAATCCTGAATCTGCTGTGTTGTTAAAAATGTAGAAGCCACAATGTTATTATAAAACTGTAATGTTTTTAATTCAGAAAGTCTAATTTTTTCATATTCTGTTGTTTTAATTCCCTGACTTTCAAGTAATTTCTCATACCTTTTAGGATTAAACTTATTGTTTGTATGAAATATTTTATTATTTTTAATGTCAGAAATTAATTGATTTTCAGATATTTTAAATTTATTTGTTCTTACAAATTCTCTAACTATTACACTATCTATTAGCTCATCTAACACTGTTCTTTTGATTATTTTTTTTTGAAGTTCTGCTTCCTCTTGATTTTCAGAAATTAAAGTTTGCATTTCTTGCAATCTGTCTTGATATTCATTATCAAGCCTTTCTAATGAAATTTTTGTTTCGTTTACTTTTGCGACGTCTATATTTGTCCCAGTGAAGTATTGATCAATACCCCATAAAGCGAAAGGTATGCTTATTCCTATAACTATTACGTAGGCTAACCATCCAGTTGAACGATCTCTAATATTTTGTAGCAATTAATTTTCCTTTTTTTAATTAACGTGGCGGAGTGGACGGGACTCGAACCCGCGACCCCCTGCGTGACAGGCAGGTATTCTAACCAAACTGAACTACCACTCCTTACTCTACACTTGGTGGGTGCTGAGGGATTCGAACCCCCGACATCCGCCTTGTAAGGGCGACGCTCTACCAACTGAGCTAAGCACCCTGAAAGTTAAGGGCGGGCTTAGTTTAGAGCATCCTTTAGAGCTTTACCAGCTTTGAATCCAGGTGTGTTAGAAGCTTTAATTTGTATTGACTCACCAGTTTGAGGATTCCTTCCCATTCTCGCATTTCTATGTCTAACTTCAAATGTTCCAAATCCAGGAATAGTTACCTTTTCGCCTGCTTGAAGTGTTGATGTTATTGCGTTTAATACTGCTTCTAATGCTCTTCCTGCCTCTGCTTTATTTGAGCCAGTAGAATTTGCTATTGCGTCTATTAAGTCTGATTTGTTCATTATTATTATCCTCTGTTTGTTTAGAATGTTTTTAACTGTAATTCTTTAATTTTTTCCTGCTTCCCCTGTTATTTATACATTGTGGAGCATTTCTATGTCAACAAAAAGAAGTGTAATAAATTAAAAAAAACTTAAGTGTATATTACATTTACCTAATGTAATATTTTAAGTAATTGAAATTATTATATTTTTTTTTAGTGCGTCCTAATATCTTCAGATTTAGATTTTCTGGATATTTTAGCTTTTGGCATGTCTAAACCTGGTATAGACTTCTCAAGAGCTATTGATAAAACTTCTTCAACCCATTCAACTGTTTTAATCTCAAGATTATTTTTTATATTATCTGGAATTTCAAATAAATCTTTTTCGTTTTCTAATGGAATTATTACAGTTTTAATCCCTGCTCTTAAAGCAGCAAGCATTTTCTCTTTTAACCCTCCTATTGGTAAAACCTGACCATGAAGGTTTACTTCTCCAGTCATAGCAACAGATGATTTTACAGGCACTTTTGTTAATGCTGAAACCAAAGAAGTTGTTATACCAACTCCTGCACTTGGGCCATCTTTAGGTGTTGCTCCTTCGGGAAAATGAACATGAATATCTTTCTTTTCATAAAAATCTTTTTCAATACCTAGATTTAAAGCTCTTTTTCTAACAATTGTCATTGCTGCCCTTATTGACTCTTGCATTACATCGCCTAGTTGGCCAGTAAGTATATATTTACCTTTACCGGGAATAACAGCTGTCTCGACACTTAAAAGTTCACCGCCTACTTCAGTCCAAGCTAATCCATTTACTAAACCAATAACATTTTCTTTTTCAGCTTCTCCATGTTTAAATCTTTTAACACCAAGAAATTCTGTTAAATTATTTTTATCAATTTTAATATTTTTAACTTTTTTATCTAAAAGTAGTTTTTTTACAACTTTTCTACATATTTTTGATATTTCTCTTTCAAGATTTCTTACTCCTGCCTCTCTTGTATACGACCTAATAATTTCAATAAAGGTATTTTTATTAAACTTTATATCTTTATTTGTTAAACCATTATTTTCAAGTTGTTTTGGCATTAAATATTTTTGAGCAATACTATCTTTTTCGTTTTCTGTGTACCCAGGGATTCTTATTACTTCCATTCTATCTAAAAGTGGACCAGGAATATTCATAGAGTTAGATGTGGCTACAAACATCACATCCGATAAATCAAAATCAACTTCTAGATAATGATCTGAGAATGTATCGTTTTGCTCGGCATCTAATACCTCGAGTAGAGCAGATGATGGATCTCCTCTAAAATCCATAGCCATTTTATCAATTTCATCTAGTAAAAAAAGAGGATTCTTAACTCCCACTTTAGAAAGATTCTGAATAATTTTTCCTGGGAGAGATCCTATATAAGTTCTTCTGTGGCCTCTAATTTCAGCTTCATCCCTTACGCCGCCGAGAGACATTCTAGTGAATTTTCGTCCAGTGGCTTTAGCAATAGATTTCCCCAAGCTTGTTTTACCAACACCTGGAGGGCCTACCAAACATAATATTGGTCCTTTAAGTTTTCTTACTCTTTGTTGAACTGCTAAATACTCAAGTATTCTCTCTTTAACTTTTTCTAAACCATGATGATCATCTTCAAGTATTTGCTCTGCAAATGACAAATCTTTTGTAACCTTTGTTTTTTTCTTCCAAGGAACATTTACTAATACATCTATATAATTTCTTAATACCGAAGCTTCTGCAGACATTGGTGACATCATTTTTAATTTATTTATATCACTTTTTGCTTTTTGCATTACGTCCTTAGGCATTCCACTTTTTTCAATTTTTTGTTCTATTTCTTCAATTTCATTTGGCACATCGTCCATATCTCCGAGCTCTTTTTGTATGGCTTTCATTTGCTCATTTAAATAATATTCTCGCTGACTTTTCTCCATTTGATTTTTTACTCTTCCTCTTATTTTCTTTTCAACCTGAAGAATATCTAATTCACTTTCGATTAGATTAATTATTTTTTCTATACGACTTTTAACATCGTTGATTTCTAAAATGGATTGTTTTTCTTCCATTTTTAAAACCATATGTGCTGCAATCGTATCAGCAAGTCTTGAAGGGTCGTCTATACCAGATAAAGAAGTCATAACTTCTGGGGCTATTTTTTTATTTAATTTAACGTACTGATCAAAAGAATCGATTACAGATCTCGAAAGTATTTCAATTTCCCTGTCATCCGTAAAATCTTCATCGATAATTTTTACTCTTGCTTCAAAATATGTATCGCCATAAATTTCGCCTACTATCTCAGCACGGCTTGCTCCCTCTACAAGCACTTTAATAGTTCCATCCGGCAATTTAAGTAATTGAAGAATAGTCGCTAATGTTCCATATCTATATACATCAGCATCTTTTGGATCGTCTAAATCTGCTGATTTTTGAGCTACTAACATAATTTGTTTATTAGCATCCATCGCAGCTTCTAAAGATTCTATTGATTTCTCCCTACCGACAAATAAAGGTATAACCATATTTGGGAAGACGATTACGTCTCTTAAGGGAAGAACTGGAAAAATTAGGTCATCTGAATTACTTTTTTTCATAAAATTAATTATATCTTAATTGATCATAATTTTATTATGTGGGTAAATTTGAAAATTTCAAGTTGGTTTTAATCTTTAATTAGCTTTTTTTTCACTAGAATTTTGATCATATATTAAGTATGGCTGAGTTTCTCCCTCAATAACTGCCTCATCTATAACAACTTTCGATACATTTGGGGTTGATGGAAGATTATACATTGTATCAAGCAATATATTTTCCAAAATCGTTCTTAAGCCTCTTGCTCCAGTTTTTCTCTCTTTGGCTTTCTTTGCAATAGCCATTAATGCATTATCTCTAAACTCGATCTCAGCATTTTCCATTTTAAATAATTTACTGTATTGTTTAGTAATTGCATTTTTTGGTTCAAGTAAAATTTTGATAAGCGCATTTTCATCTAACTCATCTAAAGTAGCAATCATAGGTAATCTCCCTACAAATTCAGGAATTAAACCATACGATATTAAATCTTCTGGTTCTACATCATGTAAGACTTTAAGTGAATCAGAATCATCTTTAGAATGAACCTCTGCAGAAAAACCAATACCACTTTTTTCTGTTCTATCTTTTATAACTTTATCTAGTCCAGCAAAAGCTCCGCCAACAATAAAAAGTATGTTTGTAGTATCAACTTGAACAAATTCTTGTTGCGGGTGTTTTCTTCCTCCTTGAGGCGGCACTGAAGCTGTTGTTCCTTCTATAAGTTTTAATAAGGCCTGCTGAACACCCTCTCCAGAGACATCTCTTGTAATTGAAGGATTATCAGCTTTTCTCGAAATTTTATCTATTTCATCTATATAAACAATACCATTTTGCGCCTTGTCCACATCATAATCACACTTCTGAAGAAGTTTTTGAATAATATTTTCAACATCTTCTCCAACATAACCTGCTTCTGTAAGCGTTGTTGCATCTGCTATTGTGAAAGGAACATTTAGTAATTTTGCTAAAGTTTCTGCCAGTAAAGTTTTTCCGCATCCTGTTGGCCCAATTAAAAGAATATTGCTTTTCGATAATTCAACACCATCATCTTTTGAAAACTGAGATTCTAATCTTTTGTAATGATTATACACAGCAACAGATAATACTTTTTTTGCTCTTGCTTGATCAATTACATACTCATCTAGAGAAGCATTTATTTCATGGGGTTTTGGTAATTTTTTTTCTTCATTAGGTTCCTGATCTAATAGTTCTTCTCTTATTATATCATTACAAAGCTCAACACATTCATCACAGACGAAAACTGATGGACCAGCAATTAATTTTTTTACATCTTGTTGACTTTTACCACAAAAGGAACAATACAATAATTTATTATCTACATTTTTATTATCATCATCACTCAT
>CACEJE010000009.1 GCA_902559815.1 uncultured Thiothrix sp. | reverse complement strand
TAGCAATTCAAAAAGCAATGGAAAAAGCGAGAAGAGATATGACAAAAATATCAATAATTAATGGTACGCTTCATTACCCGCTTGTTGGAAGACATGGTGCAGCAAGGGTTTATATGCAACCTGCATCAGAGGGTACGGGTATAATTGCTGGAGGAGCTATGAGAGCAGTATTTGAAGTTCTAGGAATACATAATGTATTAGCCAAATGTATTGGCACAACAAACCCAATTAATGTCGTGAAAGCTACGATTAATGGACTTAGATCAGTGCAATCTCCGCAACATGTTTCAAACAAACGCGGAAAAACAATAGAGCATATTTTAGGTATTAAAGATGTCAAAAATTAAATTAACACTAATAAAAAGCTTAAGTGGCAGATTAAAAGCGCATCAGGAATGCGCAAAAGGTCTTGGTATAAAAAAGATACATAAAACTATCGAAGTAAATGACACGCCTGAAAATAGGGGAATGATCAACAAAATTAATTATTTATTAAAGGTCGAAAAATAAAATGGAACTAAATACATTAGCACCTGTTGTAAAAAAGAAAAATTCTAAAAGAGTTGGAAGAGGTATTGGCTCTGGAACAGGTAAAACTGCTGGTAGAGGACATAAAGGGCAAAAATCAAGAGCTGGAGGATATCATAAAGTTGGATTTGAAGGTGGTCAAATGCCCTTACAAAGAAGATTACCAAAAATTGGTTTTACTTCAAGAAACAATGATACAGCTAGAGTAAGGTTAAGTGAATTAAATTTCAAAGGTAATGGAAATATTACTATTGAATCATTGAAAGAAAAAAAAATAATTTCTCATTCAGCAAAAAAAGTAAAAGTTTTTTTATCTGGAACCTTGGATTCCAAAGTTAACTTAAAAGGTATTATGGTGACAGCTGGTGTTAAGAAAATTATAGAAGAATTAGGTGGAAAAATAACAGAATAAAATATGGAAGAACTTAAGAAAAGATTGTTATTTGTGTTTGGTGCTATTCTAGTTTATAGAATTGGAACATACATTCCTGTTCCAGGAATTAATCCTGCAGCACTAGCAACATTTTTTGAGCAACAAAGTGGAACAATTATAGATATGTTTAATATGTTTTCTGGTGGGGCTTTAGAAAGATTTAGTATACTAGCGTTAGGAATTATGCCCTATATATCGGCATCTATTATAATGCAGCTAATGTCCTCAACAATGCCATCACTAAAACAATTAAAAAAAGAAGGTGATGCTGGAAGAAAAAAAATTACTCAGTACACAAGATTTGGAACTTTAGCATTGTCAACACTACAAGCCGGTGGAGTCGCAGTTGCGCTTCAATCTCAAGGAATAGCACTATATACTGGCTCAGGCTTTGTCTTTTCAACTATAATCACATTAGTAACAGGAACTATGTTTTTAATGTGGCTAGGTGAGCAAATCTCTGAGAAAGGAATAGGTAACGGTATATCAATAATAATATTTGTAAGTATTGTTTCAGGTTTACCAACGGCCGTAGGAGGAACTTTAGAATTAGCGAGTACGGGTGAGTTAAGTTCAGCAATTGTTGTCATGATACTATCTTTAGCTATAGCGGTAACCGCATTTGTTGTTTTTGTAGAAAGAGGTCAAAGAAAAATCACAGTAAATTATGCTAGAAGACAACAGGGAAGAAAAATGGTTCAAGCACAATCAAGCTATTTGCCATTAAAATTAAATATGGCAGGTGTGATACCGCCAATTTTTGCATCAAGCATAATTTTGTTTCCATCAACATTAGGTCAATGGGCTGGATCATCTGAAAATATGAGTTGGTTAAAAGATATATCTTCCACCTTAGCTCCAGGTCAACCTTTATATGTAGTATTCTATGCCGCAGCTATTATATTTTTCTGTTTTTTCTATACAGCTTTAGTATATGATTCAAGAGATACTTCAGAGAATTTAAAAAAATCAGGTGCATCAATTCCAGGTGTAAGGCCTGGAGAGCAAACAGCAAAATATATAGATAGCGTTTTAACTAGATTAACAGCTGTTGGCGCAATATATATTACATTAGTATGTTTACTTCCAGAATTTTTAATAATAGGACTAAACGTCCCATTTTATTTCGGAGGAACGTCTTTATTAATTATAGTTGTTGTTATAATGGATTTTATTGGACAACTTCAGTCACATATGATGAATTATCAATATGGAAGTTTAATGAAAAAATCAAATTTACAGGGATATAGAAGATGAAAGTTAGGGCGTCAGTAAAAAAAATTTGCAGAAACTGCAAAGTGATAAAAAGAAATCGTGTAATCAGGGTTATATGTGTTAATCCACGTCATAAACAGAGGCAAGGATAATAATGATTGACCAAAAGCACTATATTGATAGAATACATAACATTTTTCAGGAATTAAAATGGCCAGAATAGCAGGAATAAACGTTTCAGATAATAAGCATACGGTAATTGCTTTGCAATCGATTTATGGTATAGGTCCAACTCGAGCTAAGAAAATTTGTGAGGTTTCAAAAATAAATCCAAGCATTAAAATAAAAGAGTTAACAGAAGACGAGATAGAAACACTTAGATCAGAGGTTGTAAAATATAATATTGAAGGTGATTTAAGAAGAGAAGTTACGTTAAATATTAAAAGACTTATGGACTTAGGTACATACAGAGGTATTAGGCATAGAAAAGGTCTTCCATTAAGAGGGCAAAAAACAAAGAATAACTCTAGGACAAGAAAAGGACCTAGAAAAGCAATTAGAAAATAATAAGGTAAGTTAATGGCTAAAGTGAACACAAAAACAAAAAAGAAAACTAAAAAAGTAGTTACGGATGGTGTTGCTGTTATTAATTCAACATTTAATAACACTATAATTACAATAACTGATAGACAAGGAAACACGTTATGCTGGGCTACTGCAGGGGGTTCAGGTTTTAGAGGATCAAGGAAAAGTACTCCTTTTGCTGCACAAGTTGCAGCAGAGAAAGCAGGAACTCTAGGTAAAGAATATGGTTTAAAAAATCTTGTTGTTCTTGTGAAAGGGCCTGGACCTGGGAGAGAATCAGCTGTTAGGGCTTTAAATAACTTAGGATACAAGATAACAGATATAAATGATGTAACACCAATACCTCATAATGGTTGTAGACCACCTAAAAAAAGGAGAGTGTAAGTGGCTAGATATATAGGACCAAAATGCAAACTAATGAGAAGAGAAGGTACTGATCTTTTATTAAAAAGCAAAAGCAGATCTTTAGATTCAAAATGTAAAATTGATAATCAGCCTGGACAACATGCCGACAAATCTCCAAGATTATCTGATTATGGATTGCAGTTGCGTGAAAAACAAAAATTAAAAAGAATTTATGGTGTTTTAGAAAAACAATTTAGACTTTATTATAAAAAAGCTGCAAGAAAAAGTGGGTCTACTGGTGAAAATCTCCTTCAATTATTAGAATGTAGATTAGATAATGTTGTATACAGAATGGGTTTTGGATCCACAAGAGCTGAGTCTAGACAGCTTGTAAGTCATAAAGCAATTTTAGTTAATGGAATAACAGTTAATATTCCGTCATTCCAAGTTTCAGCAGAAGATATTATTTCTATAAAAGAAAAAGCAAAAAATCAAATAAGAATTAAAGATTCTTTGGCTTTAAACGATCAATATGGTGATACTTCATCGTGGGTCTCTGTTGATAGTAAAAAAATGGAAGGAGTTTTTAAATCTATACCTGAAAGAATGGATTTACCTTCAGATATAAATGAATCATTAGTTGTTGAATTATATTCTAAATAAAAGAGGTATATTATTGTGTCAAATTTTAATAATTTATTAAAACCAAGAATAGTTAATATAGAAAACATTTCTTTAAATAGTACTAGAGTTACATTAGAGCCTTTAGAAAGAGGTTTTGGGCATACGCTTGGGAGCGCACTAAGAAGAATAATGCTTTCGTCTATTGTTGGCTCTTCAGTTACCGAGGTTTCAATTGAAGGCGTTCAACACGAATACAGTACTATAGAAGGTATTCAGGAAGACGTCATAGATGTAATGCTCAACTTAAAGGGCGTAGCTTTTAAGATGAATGGAAATAAAAGCGCTTCATTGAAATTATCTAAAAATGAAGTTGGTCCAGTATTAGCTTCAGATATTGAATTATCAAATGATATTGAAATAGTTAATCCTGATTATGTAATTGCAAATATTACTACAAAAGGTTCATCATTGAATATGCAGATTGAAGTTAATGAGGGCATAGGATATTCATCAGCTAGCCAAAGAAAAAATGAATTAAATAGAACAATTGGATCTTTATTAATTGACGCAAGCTATAGTCCAATTAATAAAGTTTCTTATAAAGTAGATTCTGCTAGGGTTGAACAAAGAACTGATTTAGATAAGTTAATTATAGAGTTAGAAACCGATGGTACTATAGACCCAGAGTCATGTATTAGAGAAGCAGCAACAATTCTTCACGATCAAGTTTCTGTGTTTGTTGATTTAAAAGCTATAGAAGAAACAGAACAAAAAACCGAGGAAGCAGAGATTGATCCTAATTTATTAAGACCAGTCGATGATCTTGAATTGACTGTTAGGTCAGCAAATTGTTTGAAGGCTGAGAATGTATATTATATAGGTGATTTAATTCAAAGAAGTGAGAATGAGTTATTGAAGACACCTAATTTAGGTAAAAAATCTTTAACAGAAATTAAAGATATTTTAGGAACATATGGATTATCATTAGGCATGAAATTAGATAATTGGCCTCCAAGCAATCTTCAAGATCAAGATAAACAAGTGAAAAAGTTTTAGGAGAATTAAATGAGACATAAATATTCTGGCAGAAAACTTAACAGAACCTCATCACATAGAACAGCAATGTTCAAAAATATGATGGCATCTTTAATTGAACATGAAGAAATTAAAACTACTCTTCCAAAAGCAAAAGAGTTAAGAGGTTTTGTAGAAAGATTAATTACAATATCAAAAATTGACACAGTTGCTAAAAGAAGAATTGTATTTTCAAGAGTAAGATCTAAAGAAGCAGTTTCAAAGCTATTTAATGATTTAGGTCCAAGATTTAAAGAGAGACCTGGTGGATATCTAAGAATATTAAAATGCGGATATAGAGCAGGCGATAAAGCTCCTATGGCAATTGTGCAACTTGTTGATAAAAAACAAGACGTTAATGAAGATTCATAATATTTCTTTTAGATATTTGCCAGTATAAGAAAGTCTATTCTTAGATATTATTTCAGGGTCACCTTCACAAATTATTTTACCTCCTTTACTTCCACCTTCTGGCCCCATATCTATAATCCAATCAGCTGTTTTAATAACATCAAGATTATGCTCAATAATTAAAATAGTATTGCCTTTATCTCTTAATTTATGAATTATATTTAATAGTTGTTTTATGTCATGAAAGTGTAAACCTGTTGTTGGTTCATCAAAAATATAAATAGTTTTTCCAGTATCTTTCTTTGATAATTCTTTAGCTAATTTTACCCTTTGCGCTTCACCCCCAGATAAAGTTGTAGCATTTTGACCAACTTTTATATAAGAGAGACCAACATCTATAAGTGTCACAAGTTTTCTTTTTATTGTTGGAACGCTATCAAAGAAAACATATGCATCTTCTACAGTCATGTCTAAGACTTCTGATATATTTTTATTTTTATAAGTAATTTCTAGAGTTGCATTGTTATATCTTTTTCCTTTACAAATGTCACACTGAACATAAATATCTGGCAAAAAATGCATTTCAACTTTTATTACACCATCCCCGTGACACGATTCACATCTTCCTCCTTTTACATTAAAGCTAAATCTACCTGGATTATATCCTCTAGATCGTGATTCCTGGGTTGAAGCAAATAAATCTCTAATTAATGTAAATAGGCCTGTATAAGTTGCAGGATTAGATCTTGGTGTTCTTCCTATAGGACTTTGATTAATTTCAATAATTTTATCAAATTCCTGCCAGCCATCAATTTTTTTAATTGTACCGTACGAGCAACTATTTTTATTTATTTTATTGCTTAAATATTTATATAAAGTTTCGTTTATTAAGGTTGACTTCCCCGATCCAGAAACACCAGTAATGCAAGTCATGAGTCCTATTGGAATTTCAACATCAATATTTTTTAAATTATTAGAAGTAGCTCCACATATACTAATTTTTTTCTTATTAGGTTTTACTCTTGTAAAGGGAACTTCTATTTTATTTTTTCCTGAGATGTACTTACCAGTTATTGACTTGCTATTTTTTTCAATTGCTTTTGGTGTTCCTTCAGCAATAATTTCTCCACCGTGAAGCCCAGCTCCTGGACCAATATCAATAACATGGTCCGCGGCTCTTATAGTACATTCATCATGTTCTACAACAATAACAGTATTTCCAAGATCTCTAAGGTGATAAAGCGTTTCTATAAGTTTGTCATTATCTCTTTGATGCAGACCTATTGAAGGTTCATCTAAAATGTATGTCACACCTACTAACCCAGCTCCAATTTGGCTTGCAAGTCTTATCCTTTGATTTTCTCCCCCAGATAAAGTTTCTGCGCTTCTATCAAGACTAAGATAATTTAAACCTACATTATTCAGGAACCCCAATCTTGAAATTATTTCTGAAATTAGCTTTTCAGCAATCTTTTTTCGTTTTCCTTTAAGTTTTAATTTTGTAAAAAAATTTAAGCTATCTTCAATAGCGAATTGAGAAATATCAGAGATATTTAATCCGTCTATTAAGACATTTAGTGCATGCTCAGATAATCGAGAGCCATTACATAAGCTACAAGATTGTTTTGAGAGATATTTATTAAGCTCTTCCCGCACAAAATTTGATTCAGTATTATTATATCTCCTATGAAAATTATTTATTACACCTTCAAAAGGCTGGGATTTTGTTATTTTTTTTCCGGAATTATTATAATAATTGAATTTAATATTTTCTTTACCTGTACCATAAAAAATTATATTTTTATTTCTTTTACTAAGTTCTGAAAAGGGAATTTCTGTGCTAAAATTATAGTGATTAGATAATGATTTTATTATTTGATAATAAAATTCATTTCTTTTGTCCCATCCTTTTATTGCTCCATTAGAAAGACTCAGTTCTTGATTGACAATTTTATTTTCATCAAAAAAAGAATTTACACCTAGTCCATCACATTCTTTACAAGCTCCTATAGGACTGTTAAATGAAAATAGCCTAGGTTCTAATTCATCGATACTATACCCGCATTCTGGACATGCAAATCTTGAGGAGTAGTTTTGATTAGTATTATTATCTTTAGAAAATATAGTTACAATATCATTTTTATAATTTAAAGCAGTTTCTACAGATTCTGTTAGTCTAATTTTTGATGAATTATTAATCTTAAGCCTATCTATTACCAGTTCAATAGTATTATTTTTTTTTGGGTCAACTTCGGGGATATCGCTGATATTATAAATAACCCCGTTTATTCTTAACCTTGCAAAACCTTTTATTTTTGCATCATCTATTAAATTTTTGTGTTCTCCTTTTCTATTTGAAATTATTGGCGTTAGTATAATTATTGATTCATCATTTTCATACTTATCATACAAATCCTCAACGATCTCACTGGCAGATTTTCCTTCAAGACTTTTTTTGTGTGTTGGACATATGGGTAGTCCTGCTCTAGCATATAAAAGCCTTAAATAGTCGTGAATTTCTGTTATTGTGCCAACTGTTGATCTTGGGTTATGTGAAGTTGTTTTTTGTTCTATTGATATAGCTGGTGATAACCCTTCAATATGATCAACCTCAGGTCTTTCCATTCTTGTTAAAAATTGTCTAGCATATGCTGATAATGATTCCACATATCTTCGCTGCCCCTCAGCAAAGATTGTATCAAATGCTAATGTGGATTTCCCGGATCCAGAGAGACCTGTAATAACAATGAGTTTATCCCTAGGTATTGTTATATCAATATTTTTTAAATTATGGCTTCTAGCACCTTTAATTACTATATTCTGCATTGACATATGATATTATTAGACAATAGACTAGAATATATCTTGTAAGCTTAAAGGTATAGTATTAATTTAAAAATATTGATTATGTATAATTTTAGGGAGCATTGAAAATGGCGGGAGTAAACAAAGTAATAATTTTAGGTAACCTTGGCGCAGACCCCGAACTGAGATCTTCTCCCTCTGGCGTAACTTCTTGTAGATTAAGTATTGCTACATCAATGAATTGGACAGACAAGTCATCTGGTGAAAAAAAAGAAAAAACAGAATGGCACCGCGTAGTCTTTTTTGGGAGAAGCGCAGAAGTGATAGATCAATATTTAAAAAAAGGCCAACAGCTGTATGTAGAGGGTAGGTTACAAACAAGTAAATATGAAAAGGATGGTGTGGAGAGATATTCTACTGATATTATAGGTGAATCATTTAATTTTATAAGTGGCTCATCCTCAAGTACAAGTGAAAGCAATAACCAATTTAATGATAATATGAACCAAGATACAAAAAATAGTTCTGAACAAACAAATTCAGATGAATTTGATGATGATATCCCTTTTTGAACCTATTAAATTTTTTTAATCTAAAATGCTATTAATAATATTTTCTTCTGTAATATTACTATCATTTATTCTTACTATCTTTATAGAAAAAATTTTTATAAAAACAAATATATTTATAGATACCCCGTCAGATAGAAAAGTACACGCAAATACTGTTCCAACTGCTGGAGGCTTAGCAATAATTTTTTCTTTTTTTATTTATATTGCTCTTCTATCAAAATTTTATGTTATTGACACTTATTCTTTTCTTGTATTGTTTTTTGCTATAACACCTATAATTATTATTGGTTTAATAGATGATAAAAATGAGGTGAATGTTTATATACGGTTAATAGTTCAATTTTTTTCAGCATTACTAATAATTTATTATTTTCAAATAAATAATAATATATTTGATAGTTATAATAATCAAAACTCTATGATACTTATTATTTCATCATTATTATTATCAGTGTGGCTAATGAATCTATTTAATTTCATGGATGGAATTGATGCTTATGCAGCCTCAGAATGTATATTTGTGTCGTTTTCTTCAGCTTTGATAGCATATGTAAATAATACTGATAATTTAATGTTCTTATATTTAACAGGTATAGGATTAGCATCCTTTGGATTTATTTTGAGAAATTGGTATCCAGCTAAAATATTTATGGGTGATACAGGTAGTGTTACGATTGGGTGTATTTTTGCTTTTTTTATATTTTATAGTGGGTCAGAATCAGTTTTAAGTATATATACATGGTTAATTTTACTATCAATATTTATTTCTGATGCCACATATACTCTTATCGTAAGAATTGTTACTAAAAAAAACGTTTCAAAACCACATCTTACACACGCTTTCCACATAATTTCTAGAAAAACAACCCAATTGTTTACTGTAAAAACTATGATTCTTATTAATTTACTATGGGTTTTCCCATTAGCTTTTATGTCAAATTTATTAAGTAATTATCATATAATAATTACATTTATTGCATATTTGCCCTTATTAATTTATTTAATTAAAATTGGCGCTGGATTAGAAAACGACACTATAAAATGAAAAAAAAATATTATATTGAAACACAAGGCTGTCAGATGAATGAGTATGACAGTAAAAAAATGGAAAATTTATTTTTACAAAAAATGAATTTTGAAAAAACTAATATAAAAGAAAACGCAGATGTATTGATTGTTAATACTTGCTCTATTAGAGAAAAAGCGCAAGAGAAAGTTTTTTCATTATTAGGAAGCTGGAATAAATTAAAAAATAAAAACCCAGATATTGTTATTGGTGTAGCAGGTTGTGTTGCTTCTCAAGAGAGTAATTCAATTAAATCAAGAGCTCCATATGTAGATATGATCATTGGACCACAAACAATTCATCGTTTACCACAAATATATAAAGATTGCACACAGACTAAAAAAACTATAATTGATATAGAATTTCCTTTAGTTGAAAAGTTTGATAATCTTCCTTCAGAAAAAGTTTCAAAATTTTCAGAGTATGTAACAATTATGGAAGGATGTAGTAAATATTGCTCTTATTGTGTTGTTCCATACACTAGAGGTATAGAGGTTAGCAGACCATTAAATGATATTTTATATGAAATTAATAGTTTGGTAAAAAATGGCACAAAAGAAATTGTGCTTTTAGGACAAAATGTTAATGCATATAAATACAAAGACGAAAAAGGAAATTTTATAAATTTTGGTTTATTGTTATTCTATATTGCAAGAAATAAAAATATTAAAAGAATAAGATATACAACATCACATCCAAATAATTTTGATGAAGAAACATACTTAGCATATAAGAAGCTACCGCAGTTAGTGAGTCATTTACATCTTCCCATACAAAGTGGATCTGACCGTGTACTAGCATCAATGAAAAGAGGCTATACAGTATTAGAGTACAAATCAGTTATAAATAAGCTTAAAAAAGCTAGACCAAACATTACATTTTCATCAGACTTTATAGTTGGTTTCCCAGGAGAAACTGAAGAAGATTTTTTAAAAACAATAGATATTATTAAAGAAGTTAATTATGATCATTCATATAGTTTTATATATAGTAAAAGACCTGGAACACCTGCAGCTTCAATAATAGATAATGTAACTTCAGATGAAAAGAAAGAAAGATTAGCTTTTCTAAAAAAAACAATAGATGATTTATCTAAGAATAAATCTCAATCTATTATTGGAGAGGAAACTGAAATTCTCGTAGAGGGTAAATCATCAAAATATAAAAATATGGTAACAGGAAGAACAACAAATAATAAGATAATCAATGTACTTGGTGACAAAAAACTAATAGGAAAAATTTTAAATGTTAAGGTAAGGCAACTAGAAAATAAAACATTACTTGGAGAAATTTTATAAAATAATTTTATGGATAAAATAGAAATATTACTTGAGCCAGCTGATAATGAAAGATTATTAAATTTATGCGGCCCATTAAATAATAATATAAAAGAAATAGAGCAAAGATTTGATGTAGAAATAAATCACAGAGGAAATTTATTTTATTTTTCAGGCGATAAAAAAAATATAAAAATCGCATCTCAGGCTGTTAAAAATTTATATACTTCAGCAAAAGATAATAATATTTCAATTGAATCACTGAGAAATTTTCTTCACGAGCCAGAAGTTCTTAATGAAAATAAATCTTCTTCTAAAAAAAGTAATTTAAATGAAAATTTTTTAAAATTCAAAAACTATAAAATTAAAATTTCATCAAAGAGCCAAAAGGATTTTGTAGAATCTATAGAATCTAATGATATAGTATTTTCAATTGGTTCAGCAGGGTCTGGAAAAACCTTTTTAGCTATTGGGGCAGCTTTAAGTTGTTACGAAGCAGGTGATATTAAAAAAATTGTTTTAGTTAGGCCGGCTGTAGAAGCTGGTGAAAATCTAGGCTTTTTACCTGGCGATTTATCTCAAAAAATTGATCCTTATTTAAGACCAATGTATGACGCATTAAATACTATTGTCGACACTAGTTTGTTAAATAAATTAATAGATCAAAATATTATTGAGGTAGCTCCTTTAGCTTATATGAGAGGCAGAACATTAAATGACTCATTTATAATATTAGACGAAGCTCAAAATAGTACTAAAGAGCAAATGAAAATGTTCTTAACACGTCTTGGTAAAAACTCTAAAGCTGTGATAACTGGTGACATAACACAAATAGATTTACCAAATGCATTTTCTGGACTAGTTCATGTTCTTCCATTAATATCAAGTATAGAAGGTATTAAGATTTGTGAATTCAAAAATAGTGATGTAATGCGACATCCGCTTGTTAAAAAAATAATAACTGCGTATGAAAAAAAAAATTATGATTAAATCCACAATAATTAATAATATTAAAGATGAGTATGTTCCAACCCCAAAAGATTTCAATGATTGGATTAATGCTTTAGAGTTTAATACAAACTCAGAGTTAACAATCAAAATTGTTACAGAAGAAGAAATGAGAAATTTTAATATATTATACAAAAAACAAGATAAAATTTCTGATACACTTGCTTTTCCATTTGATAATGAAGGGTATGAAAATATAAATTTTTTAGGTGATATAGCAATGTGTGCTATGAAAATAAATCAGGATTCATTAAAGTATAAAAAAGAAAAAAAAGAAAGGTGGGCACATTTAACAATACATAGTGTATTGCATATTCTAGGGTACAAACATGATAATACTGAAGATCGCAATATAATGGAAAACTTAGAAATAGATATACTAAAAAAATTTAATATTATAAAACCATATGAAATTTAAATAATATGAATATATTCAAAGATGTTATAAAAAATCTATACGAAAAAAATCTTAATAGAAAAAAAATTATATCTCAATTAAGAAGGTATCATGAAAAAAAATATATAAATAGCGAACTATTATCTATGCTGTTAGGTGTCTTTAAAGTTCAGGAAACCAGAGTTAAAGACATAATGATACCAAGATCAAATATGGTTATAATTAAGAAGAACTCTAGTATTGAAGAAATTCTCCCTTTAATTATAAATTCAGCTCATTCAAGGTTTCCAGTTATACTTGAAAATAAGGATGAAGTTGTAGGAATCTTATTAGCGAAAGATTTATTAAAATATATAAATAAAGATAATAGCTCGTTTAACATTGAAGATATTATTCGTCCCAGTGTAATTATTCCTGAAACAAAAAGATTAAATGTTTTACTTAGTGAGTTTAAATCAGGTAGAAATCATCTTGCAGTAGTTGTTGACGAATATGGTGGTGTGTCAGGCCTTATAACAATTGAGGACGTTTTGGAGCAAATCGTTGGGGATATAATAGATGAACATGATTCCGCTAATTCAAATAATAATATAAAGAAAATAAAGAATAATTTATATTCGCTTAATGGCACAACAACACTTGATGAATTTAATAGCTTTTTTGATTGTAAATACAAGAGTGATAGTTTTGATACAATTAGCGGGTTATTAATATATAAGCACAAAGGCTTACCAAAAACTCAGGATGTAATTTCTTTTGATAATTTTAAATTCCAAATTAAGATATCTGATCAAAGAAGAATACATAATATTTATGTTGAATTAAAAAATTAGATGATAATTAAATGAATTATATAATTTCCTTTTTTATAGGTGGATTATACACACTATCTTATTCGCCTTATAATTTAACAATACTAGCTATAATTAGTCTAGTATTATTTTTTGCAATACTAGACATTGATGATATAAAAGACTCAGTAATAAAGAGTTTATTATTTTCAATTGGATATTTTTCTGTTGGAACGTATTGGTTAGAAAATGTAATAAATTATTATAGTAATATAAACTACATTTTAAGTATATTTTTGGTATTGTTATTTATATTATATTTATCATTATTTGTAGTGATACCTGTTTACATCAGTAGTTATTTAAAAATTAATTTTAAGTTACAGAAAAATTTTTCATTCATAATTTTGATTATTCTTATAACTTTTTTTGAAATTCTTAGATCACAATTTTTTACTGGTTTTTCTTGGTTTAATTTCGGACAATTTGGTCTCGAATCACCTTTTAAGTATTTTTTTCCAGTAATAGGAGTTCACGGATTAACTTTTTCTGCTTTAATTTTATCTTTAACTATTTTTAACATTTTAAAACAAAAAGATTTAAAATTTTTTATTCCGTTATTAATTTCTTATGTAATTTTTTACGGTAATATATATTCTGTGAATTGGACAAGTAATTCAGAAGATCAAATTAAAGTATCTGTCATTCAACCTAATACATCAAACAAATTATCATATAAAAAAAATGAAATTATTGAGAGAATGAAAATTCTTGAAACCATGACCTATGAAACTAAAAAATACAATCCAGATATTATTTTGTGGCCTGAAGCTCCATTATCGTTAACATACAATTCATTGCAGAATAATTTCTATAAAAAGATTTTAAGTAATATTGAGCCAAATATTAATTTAATTACTGGTTCTTTTTATAGTGTCGACAATAAAATTTATAACTCTATTATAAATATTTCATCACCTAATAGCGTTTATCATAAAAAACATCTTGTTCCTTTTGGTGAATATTTGCCTTTCAAAGATTTACTGCATACTTTATATAATAATTTTGGATTGAATATTTTTGATATTTCAGAAGGAGACAATGCACAGTCAATAATAATCAAAGACTATTTTGCTTATCCTTTAATATGCTATGAGAGTATATTTTCAGAGGAATCCCTAATTAAAAATAATGATATAGATTTTATATTGAATGTTTCAAATGATGGTTGGTTTGGAAATTCTCTTGCGCCATACCAGCATTTAGACGCTTTGAGAATGAGATCATTGGAAAATCAAAGATATGCTATTAGAGCAGCTAACTCAGGAATATCAAGTATAATATCCCCAGAAGGGAATATTATTTCATTAGTTCCATTCGGCAAAAAAGGTATTATTAATAACGTAATATATAAAAAAAATGGAACTACACCATTAGCAAACCATGGTTATAAAATTCTGTACGGAATTATATTTATAATATTTTTATTTGGATCGATTTTTTATAATATTAATACGTTTAGACATACTTTAGGCACTGATAGATAAATTTTTTGAATGATTTACAAGATTAATAATATTTATAACATTTTTTTTAGAAATATTCGAAGCTCTAATATTTTTATTCTCGCATAATGCACCTCTAAAACCAACATAGTTTGGATTAAGTCTAATAAGTTTATCTATGTGAGTTTCATTTACAGATCCTGCAATACCAGTTAACAATTTTAATTTTTCAGATTTTTTTATAAAAATATTCAGATTATTTATACTAGTATGATCAAAAACATTCCCTGCATTTTTATTTGATGTGTCAATCATTACACCATAAAATCCTGAATCTTTAATTTTTTTTAAATCATTTTCATCGGGAAGAAATTTATCTGCAAAAAAAACAGCAATTAATTTTTTTAATGAATTAAGACTGCAAAGTGTATTAATATATTTAGGATCATAAACTCCAATTTTTATGAAATCAACTTGAGTAGTAGATATTTTTTTAACATTTTTAGATATTAATTCAACATCGTTAGGCAAATCACCGATAGTTGAACTTGTTAACTTCTTCTTGTTAACGTACTCAGTAATTATTTTAATATCATTATCATTTAGTTTGCCCAGTGCACCATTGGACGGATCTTTTAGATCAATAATATCAATATCTGTATTAATAATTAATTTTACTTCTTTTAAGTTTTTTATACTCGCTAATATTTTAGGCATCTTTATCTACTTTATTCATATAGTTATTTATATATTTAAGAACACAATTCCAAGCTTCTATTTCAGCTTCACCAGCAGTTTTTTCGATAGCTATTTCTAAATATTTTATTTCATTTTTTATTTTACTATTTTCAATTATCCCTAATCTTGATGCTAAAATGCATAACTCTATCACTGATGATTTTGCACGATTTAAACCATAATAGAAATTGTGCATTTCTTCATTAACTGGTTTACATATGATAGTTGGTCTGTCACTATCATTTTCTATTTCATCTACAATGAACTCTGTATGGGATATTGCATTCTTAATTCTTGAACAGTCAATTTTTTTTGCTAACTCAAACTCTATATTTATATTTGTTTTAGTTATGCAAGCTGCAAAAATCCTTACATCATCAATATAGTTTATCACACCTGATCTATTTCGTAAGATATTATCTAGAGATGCTGAGGGTTTAAATGGTCTAATTTTCAATTTTGTATTATCTATATATATTCCTAAAGGCGATACTTTAGTTGTGCCATCAATATTTTTTGTTGTTACTATGGTCTCTCTCACGTAAGTCATCATTTCCCTTCTTTTTCTGCTTTCCCTTCTTTTTTTTCTTTAATGTTTATTTTTCTCATTGTGTGGCCAGCTTTTTTAAACTTTAGTAAGTCACTTTCTGATATATCGACAGAGCAACCCCATTTTAACATTTCATCTTGATCATATCTTTTACCTAGCTGGTAAGCAGTATATGCCTTATCTAGTTCCATTCCTAAATAATAAGCATGACCGTCATCATTCTCAATATCTAAATGCTGATAGAACTCTGCTGCATCCTTTTCAATAAAATAATGTTTATTATTAAATACATGTATTCCATCTTCATTTACGTATATTCTATAATTTTTGTCTTTAACATTTTTCCACATTTCTTTTAATTCTTCAGTTTTGTATGGAAAAGGTTTCCTCTCATGTAAATGCAAGAGTTTATTTGATATATCCTTAGGAGGCATATTATATTTTTTTGTTGCGTGCATAATCCTTCTAGCATAATTTCCTTCAATAATAGCTTTATTACAATGCTCACTAACCTGGGTGCATAAAGCATAATTTAGATTTATTTCTGATGCTATTCCAAATAGCAAAGCATTCATACCGGCTGTATCAGCATGTGTTAATTCAGTTAAATTACCTATACCTATCATAATTTCTATATCAGGAAATTTATTTCTTAAGTTATGATATCTTACAATAGAATTTGTAAAACCAAAGTTAATTGGTTCTAAAATTGAATCGGCAATAAATTTTTTATCTTCTTTAATTAATTTATTAATTAACTTATGGTATTTTTCTTCCTCAGTAGGATATTCAGGAATAATTACTGGAACCGCGTCTACTTCATTCATCACCCATAAAGTTTTTTCTTGAAGACTTAAAAGAAAATCAGCTCCAGCTCTTGCTCCTTCGAGTAAATCTTTTGGATTTAGTGAATCAACACTTACAAAAAAATCTTGTCTTTTTAGTTCCTGAATAGTCTCAACAAAATGTGGAAATTCAGTGCTCGGCAAACATCCTATGTCAATTATATCAGCTCCGTCATTTTTGTATTTTACAGCTTGTTGGATAATTTTCTCAATTGTCATATTCGGAGCTTCAGTGATCTCTCCAATAATTTTTGTATCATATTTACTTAGATCAAGATCCTTTCCTTGTAAGCCTAAAAAATTGGGAATATCTTTAAGTTCTTCGGGCCCTCGCAAACACTCTTTATCAAAATAGTTGCTGAGTTTGTCAATATCACCTCTACATCTTCCAGGAATAATAATTTTCGTAGCTTTTACAAATCTTTGTTTATCTATCTTTTTAATAATTATGTCTATAGTTGCTAGTGCAGCTACGCTGACGCCAATATCAATTATATCGTAAGTGAATTTATTATCATTTATATCACCTAAAACTTTTTCAAGAGAAATTTTCGCTAGCTTTCCTGTTAAGAAAATATAATGTTCTTTCATATTAAAATTAGTGTTTTTTATTGTTTATTTTATTTTGTTTTAGCATAATGTACACTAATAAAAAATAAAATATCAAATTTAGTTTATATGATAGGTATTCTGGGAGGTAGTTTTGATCCGATCCATTTTGGACATATAAATCCTCTATATGATTTGTCAGAAGAGTTTAATTTCGCTGAAATTAGGCTTATACCAACATATATATCACCTATAGATAAAACGTATTACGCAGAATATAAGCATAGACTTAATATGGTATCAATAATAGCATCCTCAGAAACAAATAATTTCATAGCAGATAATACCGAAAATATTAAAGAAGGCGTATCATATACATACGAAACAATAAAAATAATAAAAGAACAAGAAAAACGCAGCAATATATGCTTAATATTAGGATTAGATGTATTTCTAAATATCGAAACTTGGTATAATTATAAAGATTTGATTGAAGAAACAAAAATTATCGTTTTGAATCGGCCAAATATTGATATAAATTTAATAAAAAATATGAGTTCAAAAATACAAGATAAAATTATAAATAAAAAAAATGAATTTATTAACGCTGAAGGTAGTAAAATTTTTTTATATACATCGTCTAATTTAAATGTATCTTCAACGCAAGTAAGAAGATTAATTAAAGAAGAAAAAGATATCTCCGGATTAATTCCAGGCTCGATCGCCTCATATATTCGTAGAAATAATTTATACAAAGGAAAAGAATGAGTAGTCCTGATTTATTAAATTTAAAAAATATTGTTATTGAGTCTCTTGAAAATCTAAAAACTAAGAATATTGTATCAATAGATGTTAGTAAAAGATCAAGTTTTACAGATTATCTACTTATTGGAACTGGAACTTCCTCTACACATATTAAAGCTATATCTAATGAAGTTATTGAAAATATAAAAAATAATGGTCTAGGTGATTTTATAAAAGGGGTTGAGTCTAATAATGAATGGGTATTAATTGACCTCTATGATGTTGTGGTGAATATAATGTTACAGGATACAAGAGAATTTTATAGCCTAGAAAAACTTTGGTCTGTAGAAAACTCTTTACGAGCTGAAAAAAACACAGCTTAATTTCGATGAAAATAACAATTATTACAATATGTAATAAAAATAATAAATTATTTGAAGAAATTACGAACAGGTATACTAATTTAATTAGCAAAAAATATAATTTAAATTTTATCAATATAGGTTTTAAGGCAACAAAAAATAAAAAAAACCTATATGTTGAAGAATATAAGAAAGCTTTATCTTATGTAGATAGAAATTCTATACTAATTGCCCTTGATGAAAACGGTTTAAAATTAAGTTCATTGCAGTTTGCAGAAAAAATGACAAATTGGAATGAATCTTCGGCTGATATTTTTTTTATAATAGGTGGCCCAGATGGTTTGACGGAATATGTTACGGATAAAGCAAATGTTGTTATATCCCTATCCAAAATGACATTTCCGCATCATCTTTTAAAAGTTATATTGACAGAGCAAATATATAGAGCTATGTGTATAATAAGCAATCATCCTTACCATAGGCAATAATATGAAAATTTTAAAATATATATTTTTTATTTTATTAATCTACATAGCAATATCCCTATCATTAGGAAGGATACTGGTAATATATGCAGAGAAAAATGCTGACTATATAGAGGAGATAATAAATAAAAACGATAATATAAACGTGCAAATTACTAGTATAAAAGGTAACTGGAAAGGATTTTATCCCTCAATAAATCTAAACATTAAAAATAACAATATTAATAGTAAGTTTAAATTTCCTGAGAACGTAAAAATACAACTTAATATATATAAAACTATATTTGTGTTTAAGCCGGTATTAAAGTCAATTTCAATTGAAAAAATATATTATAAAACTGACTTAAAAAATTTAATTAGCAAAATAAATGAAAACAATAAATATTATATTGTAGAAAATATTAATATAAAAAAATCAAATTTTGTGCTTAAAGACAGAGAAAATACATATGACTTTAAAAATGCAAAAATAAAAATTGAAAAAAATAATATAATATTTGCAGCTAACATAGATGAAGATAAAAAAGTACTAGCATACATAAAAAATATTGAAATACAAAAAAATAAAATAGTTAATTTAGATTATAAAATAAAAACAGAAGGAAAATTTAACTATATTTTTAAAAAAATATTTAATAAATATAATATAAATATAAAAAATTCTGAAATATCCATGACTTTAATAGGTAATTATAATCATGGTAATTTAAATAATAATAAAATATCAATACTAACAAGTAAAAAATCTACGCTTATAGTTAATAACTATAAGGTTCATAGCTTAAATATTAAAGCAATATTAAATGGAAATATCAAAAATAAATTTGATATAGAAATTCTTGAATCAGACTTCATTGTGAATAAAAATAATTATAAATTTAGTGATATTGCAGCTACTTATAAAATAAAAACTAAAAGATTACTATTTTTTTCAAATAATATAATAATTGACTCAAAAAAAATCAGTAATGATTTAAATTTTCAATTTATTGATAATTTATCTTTTATAGCAAAAATTAATAAATTCAAGCTAAATATTGATTTAGATAATTATAAAGATAATTTTTACTTTTCAGGTTTTTTTACTAATGCAGATCTTTCATTCATGCAGAGTTCATTAAAAAATTTTTCAGGTTATGTAGAATTTAATAATAATTCTGCATTCTTAGAATTTGATTCAAAAAATATCCGTATTGCGAATAGTAAGATTTTTCGTGAACAGCTAAATTTTGAAAATGTTACTGGCAAAGTTAGTGTAAAAAATTATTCAAGTCCTGTTTTTAATCTAAATAATATTAGTTTTACAAACGAACAAATTAATATAGTAGCAAATGGTTTTGTAGATATTAAAAATAATTTAATTAATATAACAACTCATATCCCTAAAGTTGATATGAGATATATTACAAATTATCTTCCCCTTAATTTCATGTCGAAAAAAACCGGTCAATATTTCTCTAAATCATTCAAAAATGGTATTTCAAAAAATGCTTTTATAAAAATTAATGGAAATATATCAAATTATCCGTTTTATGAAAATTTTGAAGGTAACTCCTATGCAATTTTTCCTATTTCTCAGCTATATGTTGATTATCGGGATGGATGGGTACCATTTAAAAATGTCTCCGGGACAGCTTATTTCAATAAAAAAAATGCATACTTTAAGTCAGATCAACTAATGATACTTGATACATCTATGAATAATGCCAATATGTATATAAGTAATGTAACAGACGCTAGATTATTTATAAATGGGGAATTACTTGGACCTTTTGTAGATCTTTTAAAATTTTCAAATAAGGCCTCCCTCACAAATATTGATGTTAAACAAATAAACAATATTTCAGGAAATTCAAAAACAAATTTTAAAATGAAATTAAATTTTGATGGCAAAGAGAACTACTATGAAAGCTCAATAAAGTTAAATAATCTATCATATAAACTAGATGACAATAATTATTTAAAAGATATTAAGGGAATTATAAAATTTAAAGAAAATAAATTTTATACTGAAAAAACAAAAATTACTGGAAAGTATAATAACTATAATATTAAGTTTTCTCTATTAACTGACAAAAAAAATAATTTTATTTTAAATGGTGAGCAAAAAATCAACATAAGTAATTTTATTGATAATAAATTTATTAAAAATAAAATAAAAGGAAAATCAAATTGGTTATATGAAATTAAAATTCCTGGATTTAATAACTCAAAAGATAATATAAATATTAAAACTATTTCAAATTTAGATGGAACAAGTATTTTATACCCAGAACCTTTATTAAAAACTAAAGACAGTAAAATTAAAACTATAGTAAAGGCACAATTTCTAAATAAAAAATTTAGTAATATTGAAGTTATGTATAATAATATATACTTTGAGTCTAAATCATTAAATAATTTTGTCGGTTATATAAATTTTTCTGGTTATAAACTTAAATTACCGAAAAAAGGATTTAATATATTCGGAAAAATAGATAATTTTGATCTTGGCAAATGGAAGGAATTTAGTGGTGATAATGATATTAATTATTTTAAGTATATAAATAGAATTGATATTATATTTTCAAAATTTATAAATAAAGATATTATTTTTGATAATCTGATAATTAAAGGAGAAAATAAAGTAAATTCTTTTGAATTTACTGAGATCTCAAGTAATTCTAAATATGCCAATATAAATTCTTTTGGACTCATTGAATTTGACAATATTACTTCTTTTAAAATTAATTTAACAAGTAAAAACCTTGAGGAATTACTAAATTATTGGAAGTTTAAGCATGGCTTACGCGAATCTTCTATTAAAAGTAATTTTGATATTAGCTGGAAAGGTAGCTTATTTGATTTTGATTTGAGTAATATTTATGGAAAATTTTCTACTAATATGAAAGAGGGCAGGCTTAAGAAAGTTGGAAATAGAGCTACAAGAATTTTTGGTTTATTTAACATTGATTTATTAGCTAAAAGATTATCTCTTGATTTTGATGACGTTACTAAAAATGGTTTTTATTTTAATACTTTTGATGGTGACTTTCGAATTGAAAATGGTAGTATTTTTACAACAAATTTGATTATTAGAGGACCGTCTGCAGAAATGCTGACTGTTGGAACCACAGACTTCATAAATGAGACTTATGATATGCAAGTTGTTGCAAGCCCGGAATTTGGAGAAACTCTTCCCGCAATCGCTTTGTTAGGAGGCCCAATAACTGCAGCAGCTACATTTGCAGCTGAGAAACTTGCAAAAGCTTTTGGAAAAGATATAAATGATCTCATTAAGATAAAGTATAAAGTTACAGGATCTTGGGATAATCCAGTTATAGATATAATAAATAAAGATTCTGGCGTGCTAGATAACATTGAGGATTTATTTAAATGAAAAATTTTAAAATCGCATGTATTCAATTAGCTTCAGGACCAAATGTTGAAGCAAACCTGATTGAAATAAGCAAATACATAGCTAAATCTAAAGAATTAGGTGCAAATATTTTAGTATTGCCAGAAAATTTTGCAATGATGGCAGAAAAGGATTCAATGTATTTAGATATAAAAGAAAAACTAGGCGATGGAAGGATACAAAATTTCATAAGTAATGAGGCAAAAAAAAATGACATATGGATTGTAGCTGGTACTATACCAATTCAATCATCGTCTGATAGTAAAGTTTTTTCAACTTGTATTGTTTATAATAATCAAGGTGAGATGGTATCGTCTTATAAAAAAATTCATTTATTCGACGTTAATATTATTGAATCTAATGAAGTTTATAAAGAATCAGATAACTTCACTCCTGGTGATTCAGTTGTCACAGTAAATACACCATTTTGTAAAATTGGATTAGCAATTTGTTATGATCTAAGATTTCCTGAGCTATTTAGAAAATTATCAAATGATGATATCGATATGATATGTATGCCGGCAGCATTTACAAAAGTAACTGGTAAAGCGCATTGGGAGCACTTGATAAAAGCAAGAGCTATTGAAAATTTAGTTTATTTTGCTGCAAGTGCACAAGGTGGATACCATGTTAGTGGAAGGGAAACTTATGGCAATTCAATTATTGTAAATCCTTGGGGAGAAACTTTATCAATATCAAAAAATAAATCTGGTGTAATTATTTCAACAGTTGATTTGAAAGCTTTAAAACTTTTAAGAAAAAATTTCCCTTGTTTAGAACACAAAAAAATTAATTAAAGTTTAATGGCGAAGTTAAAATTTTATTTTTGTAATAAACTTTATCATCTACAAGTTTAATTTCTTCATTCTCTATCATTTCTAAAGTTTTATAAAAAAGTTGATGTTCTTTTGGTAATAACTTCTTTGCAACAGATTCTTTATTATCGCTTGAGTCAACTTCAATTTTAGATTGAGCAATCATTGGGCCACAATCAAGTGCGTTATTAACGAAATGAGTTGTGCAGCCATGATACTTGTCTTTATTAGTTATAACTTTTTCATGTGTGTTTAAGCCTTTGTATTTTGGCAACAAAGATGGGTGTATATTTATTATATTACCATTAAATAATTGTATTAATTTACTCGGTATTATCATCATATATCCGCATAATAAAAGGTATTCAGATGATTTAGGAAGTAATTTTTCTTTAAGAATATTATTATAATTTATAGTGTCATTTATCAAATTTGAATCAATGATTTCAATTTCATAACCATATTTTTTAATTTTTTCTATGCCAGAAGCATTTTTATTATTACAAATAATTTTTTTTATATAAAAATTAAGTTTTTTACTGTGAATTAAAGACACGATTGATTCAGCGTTAGATCCTCTTCCAGAAAAAAGTATACTTATTGTCTTCATTTTTAAATATTTTTATATTTAATTAGAGATTTTCCATTACTTTTAATAATTTCACCAATTACTAATGATTTTATTCTTTTTCTTTTTAACTGATTCATAATCAAAGAGCTTTCTTCTGAGCTACAAATAACAATCATCCCAATTCCACAATTTAATACTTTTAGCATTTCTTTATTTTCAATATTGCCTTTATCCTGTATGTAAGAGAAAAGTTTAGGCATTTTTAATTTTTTAAAATCTATTAGCCCGCTTTTATTTTTTGGGAGTATTCTTGGAATATTTTCAGTCAATCCACCACCTGTAATATTTGCAATAGCCTTAATTTTACCAAAAGATTTAATATTTAATATTTCAGTATATATTTTTGTAGGTTTAATTAATAAGTTTCCTAAATTTTCTTGATTAATTTTATCATTAACCTTAATTTTTCTTTTTTCAATCATATGATTAATAAGTGAGTATCCGTTTGAATGCAAACCATTTGAACTTAAACCAATAATGCAATCACCAAGGTTAATATTTTTTTTTGGTAATAAATTTTCTTTTTCAGCTATACCAACACAAAAACCAGCCATGTCAAAGTCTTCTCCCCTATAAAGTTTTGGCATTTCTGCAGTTTCACCACCTATTAGCGACATTTTACTTTGCTTACAGCCATTCACTATTCCTGTAATTATTTCATAGCCTCTTTTAGCATTAAGTTTTCCTGTTGCATAATAATCAAGAAAAAAAAGAGGCTTCGCTCCCTGTGAAATAATATCATTTACGCACATTGCAACTAAATCTATTCCGATGCTATTAAATTTTTTAAGTTTAATAGCCAACTTTAGTTTTGTGCCTACACCATCAGTCCCAGAAACTAGAATTGGTTTTTTATATTTAATTTTTGAAATATCGTATAGTGCCCCAAAGCCACCAATATCACCAATAACATTATTATCGTGTGTTTTTCTAACAATTGGCTTAATCATTGATATTAATTTATCAGCATTTTCTATTGATACACCTGATTTTTTATAAGTAACTTTATGATTATTAACAGTATTTTTTTTTGGCATTTATTGTCTCGATATATATTAATTTAATATATTTTTGTATTAAAATGTAATATATGAATTATATACCAAATATCATTAGCGGATTAAGAATTTTATTAATTCCAATATTTGCATATTTCCTGTTGCATTTAAAGTTTGATATTGCATTATTTATTTTTCTCATTATGGGATTATCTGATGCATTTGATGGCTTTCTAGCAAGATATTTAAAATGTGAAACTTTAATTGGGTCTTATTTGGATGCATCTGCAGATAAAATAATGATCAATATTTCTCTATACTTATTATTTGATATAAATATCATACCGCTATATATAGTTATAATTGTAATAACAAGAGATATAATTATGCTTATTGGAATAATTTATAATATGTACGGAAATAAAAAAGTATCAATAGATCCAATTTTTTCGAGTAAAATAAATACATTTATACAAATAGTACTTATTATATATTGCTTACTATATTTAAATAATATTATTAAACTGAATTATTTACAAGATCTTATAAACGTAGTTATATTTACAACAATTTTTAGTGCAATTGAATATACATATAGATATAAAATAAATAATTTTATAAGAAAAATTAAAATACAAAAATATGAATCAATTAATTCTGCCATATCAAAAAAACACTAAACAAACGTTTTCTAACTTCATAAGAAGTAATAAATTAGAAGATCAAATAATTAATAATATAAAAGAAATATTTTTCAGTAGTAATAATCAATTATATTTATGGAGTAATACATCGTGTGGCAAATCACATATACTTTATTCTGCCTGTAATTATTTTGGTAATGAAAGTAAAAAATGTGTATATCTCCCTCTTAAAGAATTAGGTTCGTACGGGCCTGATATTTTACTCGGTTTTGAGCAATATGACCTAATTTGTATTGATGATATAGATTATATGTTTGGAAAAAGTAATTGGGAACTTGCGATATTTAATTTAATAAATAAAATTTTAGATAATTCTCATAAAATTATTTACACTTCCTCAAAAAGCTTATTGGAAAAAAATATTTCTTTACAAGATCTTCACTCGAGACTTTCATGGGGTTTAGTCTTTAAATTATCTTCTTATAATGATGATACAAAGATAAAGATACTTAAAAAAATTATTCAAGAAAACGAATATAATATTTCCGACGATGTATGTAGTCACTTATTAAAAAAAGAAACTAGAGATCTTTCTTCGCTAGTCAAATACCTTCATAAAATTGGATTATATTCTTTATCTATTAATAAGAGAGTATCTGTAAGACAATTAAGTGAGATTTAATTTTTAGGATTATTTTTTTCTCTAACATAAAGTATTGATGATAAAAATGTTACTAAGCTTAATACACTTAAAATAACGCCAATATAGAGTGTTTTGTCATTTGTTAAATTTCCTACTCCAACTACGAAATATAAAAGCATTACATAAGAAGTCATAATGTATGTGCTAAATTGATTTTTTCTTAATTTATACATTAGTATTAGTAAAGGAAGGTTATATACTAATATAGGGATTATTCTTGGTACGCTTTCAGAAGGATAAATAAAAGCATTCCATACAGCGATAGCAACTATTAATAGCACTAAGGAAATATAAGAAATATATTCGAAGATATAAATTTTTTTCATACTTTTTTAGATAACTCTGCTATTCGTATACCGAACGCAATGCACAATTTTGATTCGTGCTCTGATAATTCATTAATTTGGTTTCCACCCGAATAATGAGTGGGACCATATGGGCTGCCACCGGATGAGGTATCATTTAATTCTTTTTCACTATACGGTATACCTGAAATGATCATGCCATGATGAATCAATGGTATCATCATAGTTATTAAAGTTGTTTCTTGCCCACCATGTAAACTAGAAGTAGATGTAAAAACACCAGCAGGTTTTCCAGCTAATGAATTATTAAACCATTCAGATGTTGTTCCATCTAAAAAATATTTCATTGGAGCGGCCATGTTTCCAAAATGGGTTGGTGATCCCATAATTAAACCATCACACGATAACAAATCATTATTAGTGGCATACAAGACATCATCATCATTTGCAAAATCTTTTTTATTAATGTTTTCAATACTTGGTATAGTTCTAATTACTGCTTCTACATTTTCTACAGAATCAACTCCTCTAGAAATTTTTCTTGCCATTTTTTCAGTAGCACCAGTATTACTATAATAAATAATAAGTATTTTTTTCATTTAAAATCCTATTGGTAAAAAAATTGTTGAAACAATACCTTTTGCAGCTTTCTGGACTATTCTACCTTGTTGGGATGATATTATTCTTGCCATATTTTCTTGGTTATGTATTAATTTTCCAAATAATCTTTCAAAACTTAAGTTAATTTTATTTTCTTTTATATTATTTGTAGTAATTAGCAATTTACCATTTTTTTTTGTATTACTAAGCCTCCATACAAGAGTTTCAACATTAATTGCCGTATTCATTAACTTTTGTGGATCTAATTTTTGATCAGTGAGGTAAAATTTTCTTTTAAAATTATAAGATGCATTAATCATTCCATATAATCCTTTGCATATAAAATATATTCTATCCCCATTAAAATTTTTATCAAATCCTTTTAATATTAAATCAATATTTTCTTTTCCTGTCTTATCAATAGTCTTTATATCTACTTCTTGAAATATATTGATTATAACAGCTGATACGGTGTCAAAATTTTGATTTTTATTTAAGTATACTGGATTAATTTTATATAATTTTATTATCAAATCTTCAATATATTCTTTTGCATTATTTGCATGAATTTCAGTAATAATATCAATGTCGGATTTTGCTATATTTGTCAAAACATTGTTTTTACAAGAAGGAAGGACTATCAAAATAAATACTATAATTATTAGTTTTTTCATCGTTATGCTGTAATTTTCCTATATATGTCTGATACTTTGACAGGTAATTTATCTACTTTGTTTATTACTGCAAAATTTGATTTTCCATACATATACGGCAAATAATCCATTGCCTCTTCATCTATTGTAATGCAATAAGTATGTATCCCCTGAAATCTTGCTTCTATTAATGCTTTTTTTGTGTCTTCAATTCCATATTGACCTCTATACCCATCAATGTCATCAGGTTTACCATCTGACAAAGTAATTAACAATTTTGTTTTAGCCTCAACATTTTTTAATAACATTGTTAAGTGTCTAATAGATGCGCCCATTCTTGTATAGTCCATAGCTTCAATGTTTGATATTCTATTTTTAACTGATTTGTCGTATTTCTCATTAAAGTCTTTAATTTTATATACATCACAGTTATTTCTTGTCTTGCCAGAAAAGCCGTATATCGCATAAGTATCTCCAAGTATCTCAAGAGATTCACATAATAATACGAGAGATTCTTTTTCCATCTTGTTTATCCATCCGTGTGTTGATCCGCTCATATCAATCATAAACATTACAGCAACATTTCTCTCAATTTTATTTAATTTAGTAAATAATTTTTCATCAATCTCTTTTCCTTGTTTTATATCGATATATGCGTCAATAAAAGCATCTAAATCTATATCATCACCATAATTTTGTTTTTTTAATCTTTTTTCATCTTGCCTGAGAGCTTCAAAAGTTCTATTTAAATTTTTTAATAGACCTCTATGTTTTCTAAGAGTCTCATTTGTAAAGTTATTATCAACACCTTCTATGGTTTTAACATTAAGTTTACACCAATCTTTTTTATATTTTTGTCTAGAATGATCCCACTCATTATATGAAAAGTTATAATTTGAATTCTCATAATCATTATAGGATTCGTCTACATTTTCTTCGATATTGTAACCACCTTCACCGGCAGGTTCTAAGTAATCTTCAGGTATCTCTCCAAAATCTTGAATTATAGATTCCATTATTTGCTTAATATCTTGAGGAGGGTTTATTTTGCTATCACCATACTCCAATACAACATCGTATTCATTATTTTCATCTTTTGAGACAGAAAAGGTTTTTTCATTATCAGATTCATTGATTTCGTTATCATCATCATTAGTATTGTCTTCAACTTTTTTCCACTGCTCATGTAATTCATCTAATGCTTTTTCAAAATTAATTTTGTCTTGATTTATTCTTTCTTCAGATACTGTCATTACGCTTTCAGGCTTTAGAACTCCAGCGTATAAAGATTCTGGAGCTTTTTCTACATCATTGATAATCATTTCAATTAAATCTAACGAGTCTTGATAAGACGCGTTCTCACTAGATAGAATTTTTACAGCTGTTTTAAAATTTTTTGATATAGTTATCATGCTTTTTTTTGGATTAAGTTGTTCTAAAATTCTACCTACTCCAGGTAGTTCTTTTTTAATTTTTTCATCAAGTCTAATTGTTTCTAATATGTGATATGCTTTAACAGCTTTATCTTTATCTTCGTACTTATTAAAATCATCTTTTTTTATTCTCCAAGTACCATAAAAAGTTTGCGCCCAAAGATGAATTGCACTAGCTTTTATAATATTAAAATTATCATTTTTTGATTTTTGACTAGATATTCTCTCTGGCAAGTAAATAGTTTCTGTATCAGTATAAATTTCGTTTGAAGACTCAACTTTAAGTGGCCTACCATTTAATCCAGTTAACAAAGATTCAATTATTTTAGAAAAATCTATAAAATCTACACTTGATGATGTGCCAGTTAGGTCGCTGACGTAAAACATTATATCATTCATTAGTTTTTCAGATTGAGTTAACCCAGCATTTTGAAAAGTACTAACTACTTTTTCTATCCATCCATCCCATTGGGAGTCATCAAGATGTTTCAAGGATTCAACTCCATTATGGCAAAAAGAATACGCAAGTTCTAAATCAATATTTGAAATATTTCCAACAGTTTTTATAAATCTTTCTTGATCTTGCATGCTAAATTCACATAAATTTCTAGCAGGCTCCATTATGCTTTTTTTAAGAGTGAGTATAGGCTCAAGATGCAATTCTAATTTTAATTGTATTTCTCTTTCGCCCATCCCGCCGTATAGTGCAGATGCTTTTATCTTTGGGCCTCTTGCAGTTTTATGCTTAATCCCTTTGCCTTTGCGGTGTTTTTCTATTGCTTTATCCCAAAAACTTTTCATAAAAAATATATTTACTCTATAATAGTTATATTAAATTATTAGATTAAAAATATATATTACAATAATATGACAATTAATTTCGATATAATATTAAAAAATTTAAGCTCAATATTAATTGAAAAAAAACTGAAAATATCCTTGTGTGAATCTTGTACAGGTGGCTTGATTTCTAAAATATTTACTGATTATAGTGGAAGCTCTTTATGGTTTTTAGGCTCTATAATTGCATATAATAATAATGTAAAGACTAGATTGGGTGTAAATTCTGAGTTAATTGAAAAATATGGTGCTGTAAGTAAAGTGGTTGCAAAAGAAATGTCAGAATCAACATTACGCTTTACGGATTCCGATATATGTCTGAGTGTTACTGGTATAGCGGGCCCCAAGGGAGGCAGTATTGATAAACCCGTTGGAACAGTATTTTATTCATTTAGCACAAAAGCTGGTTTTAGCTACCAAGAAAAATTTATATTTGATGGTTCTAGAAATCAAATTAGGACATTAGCTGCTGAAAAAGGAATTCAAATAATCCTTGATTGTATGTCTAAAATTAAGACACAATAAGGTAGAATTTGGTAATTTATTTTAACAAAAAATAGGAAATTATTATGTCAGATGAAAGAATTGAATCCCTAAAGGCTGCAATTGGCCAAATAGAAAGACAATTTGGTAAAGGTGCAGTAATGAGAATGGGCGATGAAGGGCCACGAGAGAAAATTGAAGTTATCTCCACGGGCTCACTCACTCTTGATCAGGCGCTAGGAATAGGGGGTCTTCCTAAAGGTCGTGTTGTAGAGATATATGGACCTGAATCATCTGGAAAAACTACCTTAACCCTTCAGGTTATTGCTGAATGCCAAAAAAACGGAGGCACGGCAGCATTTATAGATGCTGAACACGCATTAGATCCTGATTATGCAGAAAAAATTGGTGTAAACATAGATAATCTTTTGCTATCTCAACCAGATACTGGTGAACAAGCATTGGAAATTACAGATATGTTAATAAGTTCAAGCGCTATTGATATTATAGTAATCGATTCGGTTGCAGCTCTTACTCCAAAAGCTGAAATTGAGGGAGAAATGGGTTCTAGTCATATGGGGCTACAAGCTAGATTAATGTCACAAGCTTTAAGAAAACTTACAAGTTCTATAAAGAAATCAAATACACTTGTAATATTTATTAATCAAATAAGATTAAAAATAGGAGTGATGTTTGGTAATCCTGAAACAACAACAGGTGGTAATGCATTGAAGTTTTATTCTTCTGTTAGATTAGATATAAGAAGAATTGGTGCAATAAAAAAAGGGGATGAAATATTAGGTAATGAGACTAGAGTTAAAGTAGTTAAAAATAAAGTAGCACCACCCTTTAAAATTGCTGAGTTTGAGATTAGATATGGAGAAGGAATATGCAAAGTGGGAGAAATTATTGATCTAGGAGTTGAGCATAAATTGATAGAAAAATCTGGCTCTTGGTACAGTTATGATGGAAATAAAATAGGCCAAGGTAAAGATAATGCGATGAACTTTTTAAAAGATAATCCTGATACTTTAAAAATAGTTGAAGAACAACTTTACAATATTATTTTACCAAGCGATTCAAAAAAAAGTGAATCTGAAAAAGATACTGTAAAAAAAGATAAAAAAGCAGAGGAGAATGTCTGATTTTGAAAAATGTCTCGCGTCCGCACAAAGGTCTTTATCAATGCGAGAACATTCAAAGTTTCAAATAAAAACCAAATTGAAAAATAAGGGTTTTGATAACAATACTATAGAAAGTGTTTTGAGTGAATTGCAA
>CACEJE010000008.1 GCA_902559815.1 uncultured Thiothrix sp. | reverse complement strand
GTATTATAATAGAAAAAAGTATTGCAGAAAATATTGGTATGCAAAGAGATGATAAGATTTACTCGGTAAATAATGTAGAGGTAAGAACGTGGTCAGACTTAAAATTACAAACAGTTAAATTTTTATCTGATAAAGAAGATATTTATTTTGAGGTAATTTCAAATAATAAAAAAAGAAAACTTGATAAAGTAGATTATGAAAAAATCTCACTTAATAATCAAAATATACTTCAGCAAATAGGTATATTGAACTTTATAAGTAAATCATTAGAGATTGGTTATATTGAAAAAAATAGTCCAGCTGAAAATATCGGATTAAAAATTGGAGATAAATTCTTATTTGTTAATAATAAAGAGATTAAAAATTGGAATCAGCTCGTAAATATTATAAAGGTTAATCCTGAAAAATATATAAAACTAAATATACAAAGAGATAATAAAAGACTAGAATTTTCTGTAAAGCCTGCAAGCGTTAATGGAGAAGATGGCTTTTATGGAAGACTTGGAATAAGCCCGCTAATTAATGAGCAAATTATAAAAAGTAACACTATCGATATTCAATACAGTTTTTTTGAGAGCATTAAACTATCTGCTATAAAAACATATGATTTTACTTTATTAACTTTTAATTTTATTGGTAAATTGATTAAGGGGGAAGCGTCAGCAAAAAATATTTCAGGGCCTGTGGGTATTGCAAATTACGCAGCAGACTCATTTGATAATGGTTTTACAAGTTTTTTAAGCTTATTAGCTATGCTTAGTATTAGTATTGGTATATTAAACTTACTGCCGATACCTATGTTAGATGGTGGTCATTTGATGTATTATTTAGTTGAATTTGTTGTAAGGAGACCAATACCAGAAAAGGCCCAATTAGTTTTTCAGCAAATTGGTATGACTTTTTTAATATTGTTATCCTTTTTTGCGCTTTATAATGACCTTTTGAGAATAATGTAATGTTTTTAAGAAAAAATTTTTTTTTAGTACTACTTTTTGCACTGACATTTAATAATGCTATTGCTGCTGAAAAATTTGTTATAAAAGATATAATTTTAAAGGGTTTACAAAGAGTAGACCCAGGTACAATCTATACATATTTGCCATTTGAAATTGGCGATGTTTTTGATAGCTCGACTACTCCACAAATAATTAAATCTTTATTTAAATCAAAATTTTTTGATGACATAGTTATTGAGCGTGAAGGAAGTACTTTGGTTTTTTACTTTGATGAAAGACCAACAATTATAGATATTGATTTTGAAGGTCTCGAAGATATTGAGCCAGAACAGTTAGATAAAATTTTAGATGCAGCTAATATAGCTCCAGGAAGAATATACGATAGTTCAGTTTTAGATAGAATAAAATCTGAATTAAGAGAGCAAAATTTTGCTAGAGGGATGTACTCAGTTGACATTCAAGTTGAAGAAACACTACTGTCTGACAATAGAATATATTTAAAAGTGATTGTTTCAGAAGGCGTAAGAGCAAAAATAAAACAAATAAAAATAATTGGCAACAAAACTTTTTCTGATGCAAAAATAACTAGAAATTTTGAAACTAATTTACCAATATGGTATATGTTTTGGTCTACTCGCGGAACATATTCTTCTCCAATGCTAAGAGGAGATATTGATCGATTAATAAGTTTTTATCAAAATAAAGGATTTATGGATTTTGCCATTGAATCAACCCAAGTTTCATTAAGTAAAAATAAAGAAGAGGTATATATAACAATAAATATTATTGAAGGGGAACAATATATTATTAATAAAATTAATGTTGCTGGTAAATTAATTATTCCAATTGAGGAGATTGCCGACTTAATTACTGTTCAAACAGGAGAATATATATCTAAAGGAAAAATTTTACAGTCAACTGAAAATATAAAATCAAGACTTGCAGAAGAGGGTTATGCTTTTGCAAGAATTAATCCAATGCCAGAAAAAGTAAGTGAATCAAACGAAGTAGATATTAGTTTTTATATAGACCCTGGAAAGAGAACATATGTAAGAAGAATAAATATTACCGGAAATATTACAACTCAGGATGAAGTATTTAGAAGAGAAATAAGACAAATGGAAGGCGGTTGGTACTCGTCAAATGCAATCAAACTATCAAAAAGTAGATTGAAGAGATTATCTTATGTCGAAAATGTGATAATTGATGAAATTAGAGTTCCAGGCTCAGTAAATAAGCTTGATCTAAATGTAAAAATTGAAGAAAAATTATCAGGAAACTTCAACGTAGGCGCTGGATTTGGTGGCTCAGGCACAGGCTTTAGTTTAAATGCAGGTATAGAACAAGATAATTTTTTGGGATTTGGTAGTAAAGTTGCATTTAATTTGAGTACTGCAAAGACATCAAGAAACTATTCTTTTAACTTTTTTAATCCATATCATAATATGGATAACGTAAGTCGATCATTTGGATTTAACCTTGAAAGAACAAAAACAGATAATACGGATACAGTATCAGATTATGAAGCGGATAGAATTGGTTTAAATTATAGTTATGGGCTTCCAATGACAGAAGATAATAGATTTAATTTAACTCTAAGATATTTAAATTGGGATGTTAGAGCAACTACGGGAAGTGCAGATGAAATTTTGAACTTTATTGCGCAAAATGGAGATCAGTTTGATAACTTTTCTTTTGATTTGAATTACTCTATAGACACAAGAGACAGTAGTCAGTTTACAAGATCAGGCTTTAAAACTAATTTAGGGACCGAAGTTTTTGTTCCAGGAAGTGATTTGGAGTATTACAAAATTTATTTTAAAACAGATTCATTTTTTGAAATTAATAGAGAAAATGACATTATCCTTAGATTAAAAGGTATTACTCGTTATGGACAGGGCTATGGAGGAACAAAAGGTTTGCCTTTTTATGATAAATTTAAAGCTGGTGGACCTAAGTCAATTCGAGGTTATGAAAAAAATAGTCTCTCACCTTATGACTCAAAAGGAAGACCCCTTGGTGGAGATTTCATGGTTGCTGGTGCAGCTGAAGTTATATTCCGACCACCACTAGATATGGACAATTTGAGAACAGCTTTTTTTGTTGATTTTGGTAGAGCCTATAAAGATTATGATTCTTTTGAATTTGGAGATTTAAAGGGCTCTATTGGGTTATCTCTAAGATATTTATCACCTTTTGGAGGCATCAGTATAAATATTAGTACTGCGTTAAATAGCGAAGAGGATGATAAAACTGAAGGCTTCCAGTTCAACCTTGGCACCAATTAGTCTATAATACTAAAAAAATTTATACTAAATCTTAAATATGGGGTAAAAAAATGAATAAAATTAAAAAAGCAATAATATTCACGTTTGCAATTTTTATTTGTAATAGTGCATTTGCTGCGGACTACAAGATTGGATATGTTGATTTATCAAAGATTTTAAATGAGTCACCTGCTGCTAAAGCTGCACAAAAAAAATTAGAACAAGAATTTAGTCCAAGAAATAAGCAACTAGAGGCACAAGCAAAAAAAGTAAATAAGCAAAAAGAAAAACTTCAAAAAGAATCTGATATTATGTCGAAAGAACAGATTGAATCTTTGCAAAGAAAAATTATGAAAGCTGAAAGAGATCTTCAAAGAGACGCAAAAGAAGCGCAAGAGGATTTTAAACTTAGAAGAAGAGATGAGCTTGGGAAAATTGAAAATAAGCTCAAAGAAGTAATCTTATCTATAGCTGAAAGTGGAAAATATGACTTAATATTAACAAATGCCGATGTAACCTATGCTAGTGACACATCGCCTATAAATATTACCGCAAGAGTATTAAAAAAATTTAACGCAAAATAATATTTGTGAATTATACATTAGAAAAAATATCTGAATTATTTGAAGTAGAATACAAAGGTGATAAAAACTATTCTATAGAAAATGTATCTAGTATAGAAAATGCAAATGAGAATAGTATTGTTTTTTTATCGGAAAAAAAGTTTTTAAAGTCATTGGATAAGTCGAAAGCAAGAGTAGTTATAACTACAAAAAATCTCTCTAAGTTTTGTAAAAATAATATTTTAATAACTGATAATCCATATTTATTATTTGCAAAAATATCACAAATTTTCAACAAAAATTTAAAAAATGACTATGAAGTTCATGATTCTGTTATAACTTACACAAATCCATTAAGCAAAAAATTACATATAGAACCAAATGTTGTTATTGGTAAAAATGTAATTTTAGGTGATGACGGTTATGTAGGTGCAAACAGTTATATTGGAAATAACGTTAAAATTGGTAAAAATGCAACCATATATGCAAATGTGACAATATATAAAGATGTAGAAATTGGAGATAATATAATAGTTCATTCTGGGACAGTTATAGGTTCAGATGGTTTTGGTTACGCACTTGAAAAAAATAATTGGGTGAAGATTCCGCAGGTAGGAAGCGTTAGGATTGGGAACAATGTAGAAATTGGATCAAATACTTCTATAGATCGAGGTACATTGGATAATACCTTAATTGGAGATGGGGTTAAAATAGACAATCAGGTTCAGATTGCACATAATGTAAAAATTGGTAACAATACTGCAATAGCAGGATGCGTTGGAATCGCAGGAAGTGCAAAAATTGGAAAAAATTGCATGATTGGCGGCGGTGCAGGTATTCAAGGCCACATCGAGATTTGTGATAATACACAAATCACTGGCATGACAAAAGTTTCTAGTAATATTAAAGAGGCTGGAATATACACATCTGGAACTCCTTTAATGCATAACAAAAAATGGTTAAGGAATGCTGTAAGATTTAAAAATTTAAATGAGTTGTTTGTAAAATTTAAAGAAAAAAATAAATCAAAATAAAAGAATAATAATTTAAATAATGGAGTGATGCGTTGAATATGAAAGGTGATATATACGAAGTAATGAATCTTTTGCCACACAGGTATCCTTTTTTGTTAGTTGACAAAATTATAGATTTTGAAGAAGGAAAAAAAATACTGGCAATAAAAAATGTAAGTTTTAATGAGCCATATTTTAATGGTCATTTTCCAAATTATCCAGTTATGCCAGGCGTATTAATATTAGAGGCGCTTGCTCAAGCTTCTGGATTATTAGTTTTTAAAACTCCAAAATTATGCCCACCGAATGAAAGTTTATATTTATTTGTTGGTATAGATAAGGCAAGGTTTAAGAAACCAGTTGAGCCAGGAGATCAACTTAAATTAACTGTAGAGATGACGAAAAGCAAACAAGGTTTTGCTATCTTTGATGCGGTAGCTACTGTAGGAAATGATGTAGCTGCTTCAGCTGAATTAATGTGTGGTTTTAAAGAACTACCAAAAAAAACATAGGTTAAATATCTTGTCAAAAATTCATCCAACAGCAATAATTCACCCTTCTTCAAAAATCGATTCTTCTGTTGAAATTGGCGCTTACTCAATTATTGGTGAAAATGTTTCTATAGATTCAAATACAATAATCGGTCCTCACGTTGTTATATCAGGTAATTGTGATATTGGTAAAGAAAATAAAATTTATCAATTTGCTTCGATTGCAGAAATTCCACAAGATAAAAAATATGAAGGTGAGGATTGCAGATTAATTATTGGCTCTGGAAATACAATTCGGGAATATTGCACAATAAATCGTGGAACTAAAGCTGGCGGGAAGTCAGAAACAAGAGTAGGGGATAATAATTGGATAATGGCTTATGTGCATATAGCTCATGACTGTATTGTCGGAAATAATAATGTAATGTCAAATTCAACTTCATTAGCTGGTCACGTTATAATGGGTAATAATATAGTTTTAGCAGGATATGTATTAGTGCACCAGTTTTGCAGAATTGGAGATTTCGCTTTTGCTGGAATGGGTGCAGCATTAAATCAAGATCTGCCTCCTTATCTTTTAGCTACAGGGAGTTTCGCTAAAACTCATGGGTTAAATCGAGAAGGTTTAAGAAGAAATAATTTTGATCAAAAAAAAATAAATGCTTTACATAAAGCATATAAGCTAATATTTAGGTCAAGTAATAACCCTACAAATACAAACGAATTAGATATACTTTGTCAAGAATATGAAGAAGTATCAAAACTATTAAATTTTATAGAGAAAAGTGATAGGGGAGTTATTCAGTCATCAAAACAAGAATAGAAGAATAGTTATATTTTTAAAATTTTCGTTATTAAATTATTAATATTAGTTTTTAAATTATCATTTAATAATTTTTCTTCCAAAGCACCATACTCTTTTATAATATTATTCCTATAATTTTGATCAAAAGTCAGTTTTTCTAGTTCAATGCAAATATTATCAGCTGATGCATTATCTTGAATATATTCTTTAACTAGAAATTTTTGTAATACAATATTTATTAATGATATATATTTTGTCTTTACTAGTAATTTAGCAAAATAATACGTTAGGCTTGATAGTTTATATAAAACACAAACTGGAATTTTCATTAATCCAATTTGTAAAGTTATTGTTCCAGAAGCAGCAATTGCAGATTTACATAAACTTATGGTTTTATAAATATTTTCATTCTCAACAATTTTTATATTTGTTTCATTCATAAAAAAATTTTCGTATAATTGTATGTCAATATTTGAGGATTTAGATATTAAAAACTTTTCATCTGGATATTTTTTAGAGATTTTACTTATAATTTTTTTCATAATAGGCAAGTGTTTTCTTACCTCGTTAATTCTACTTCCGGGGAAAAAACCAATGTAATTATCTTTCTTATAATTATCCTCTTTATAATTTTTTGACTCAACTAATGGATGCCCTACGTAATGTGTCTCCAAACCTAATTGATCATAATATTTTTTTTCAAAAGGAAAAATCACGGCCATAATGTCAATATTATTTATGATATTTTTAACTCTACTTTCTCTCCAAGCCCAAATTTGAGGACTAATATAAAATAAAACTTTAACACCTCTAGATTTTGCATATTTAGCTAACTTCATATTAAATTCTTGATAATCTATTAATATTATTAAATCAGGTTTTATACTATCAATAGATTTTTTCATTATATTTAATGATCTTAATAATTTTGGATATATTTTTATAACTTCTAAAAAACCTACGACTGACAAATCTGATGAATCTATAATAATTTCCGCGCTAGTGTTCTTAATTTTGTTTGATCCCATAGCATAAAAATGTATATTTTTATTTTTAGAGAAGTAATTTATTATATTTGCACCATACATGTCTCCAGACTCTTCACCCGCAGAAATTATTATATTTTTTAGTTTATTCATTATATATTTTTAATAGTATTACAGACGCTTAAAACATCACTTTCACTAAGATATGGATACATTGGCAATGAGAGGCAAGTATTGGATATAAAATTTGAATTTTTATAATTTGCTGTATCCTTAAAAAAGTATTTATATGCATTCTGTTTTTCTAAAGAAATTGGGTAATAAACAGCAGAACCAATATTATTTTTTTCTAATGTTTTTTTTATTATATCTCTATCTAATGAAGAAATTGTATATTGATGATAAACGTGATGTGTATTATTTTCTTTATAAGGTAACGTAAGATTTTTTACTTCGGACAAATTTTCGTTATATATATTTGCTATATTTACTCTCATCATATTTGTTTCATCAATTAACTTTAGTTTAATATTTAAAATTGCAGCTTGAATTTCATCAAGTCTGCTATTAAAACCAATAATATCATGATGATATCTTTTTGAGCTTCCGTGATTTGTTAACTTTTTAATATGTTTATATATTGCTTCAGAATTTGTTGTGATTATTCCTCCGTCACCATAACACCCAAGATTTTTTGTGGGATAAAAGCTAAAACATCCAATATCACCTAAACTACCAGTTCTTTTATGATTGATTCCAGCACCAAAGCTTTGAGCACAATCTTCAATAATATTTATAAAGTTATTATCGATATCTTTTTTTAAATCCTCAACATCAAATGGGTTTCCAAAAAGATGAACGGGTATTATTGCTTTTGTATTCGATGTAATTTTTTTCAGTATTTCTGATTTACTTATGTTGTATGTTCTTTTATTAATATCCGCAAAGACAGGCTTTGCTCCTAGATACATAATTGCTTCAATTGTTGAGATAAAGGTAAATGGCGTAGTTATAACTTCATCGCCCTTACCTATATTTAGGGATCTTAATGCAAAATGTAAGGCATCAGTACCTGAATTACAAGAGATTGCATATTTGACTCCAATATAATTGGCAACTTTTTCTTCAAACTTCTTAACATTTTCTCCTTGAATGAAATTTGTTTTAGAAAATACTTTTCTAATTTCAGCTTGTATTTTATTCTCTAATAAAGAATATTCTTTTTTTAAGTCAAATTGTGGAATCATTTTTTATTAATTTAGAAATTTTAATAGCATATTCTAAAGCATTTATACCATCTAAAGAAGTTACAATTGGTTTTTTATTATTATTTATGCAGTGGATAAAACTTTGGATTTCATCTTTTAATGAGTCATTTTTTGAAAATTTGATTTGCTCTTTCTTTATAATTTTTTTGTTATTAATAGTTAGTTTTTTATAAGAATCTAAAACAAATTTTTGAAAATCTAAAGAAAAATAAGAATTTTTTTGAAATACACGCATCTTTCTTTCAACTTTATCGCTAATTCTACTTGAGGATAAATTACAAACACATCCGTTATCAAAGGTAATTCTTGCATTTGCAATATCTATTTTGTTTGTAAGTACGTTGATCCCATTTGCTTGTATATTTTTTACTCTTGAATTATTAAGCGAAATGATTAGATCTAAATCATGAATCATTAAATCTTTTATTACGTCTACTTCTGTTCCTCTTAATTTATATGGTGAAATTCTATTGCATTCAATAAAAAGCGGTTTTTTTATTTTATCTTTTAGTCCTATAAATGCTTTATTAAATCTCTCAAGATGACCTACTTGCAAAATAGTATTATTTTTTTTTGATATGTCCCTTAGTTTTTTTGCTTGTAATACATTTGTTGCAAATGGCTTTTCTATTAATACGTGCTTTTTATGTTCTATGAAAAATTTAGCAATTTTATAATGCAAATTAGTTGGGACCACAATACTCACTGCATCAACATCATTAATAATATCTTGATATTTATTAAAGGATTGAGTATTAAATTTTTTTGAAATTTTTTGGCATCTTTTTTCGTCAGTATCAACTACGCCAATTAAATCAGCATTTTTATTATTTTTGTATTTTTCAGCATGAAACTCACCTAGATAACCAATTCCAATTACGGCAACTCTTAATTTACTCATAATAAAATATATTTTTCAAATTAGTTTACTGATGTATGATATTTAAAGATATTATAATCTAGTTTATGGAAAAAAAATATACAATTGTTGGAATTGATGAGGCAGGAAGGGGGCCATTAGCTGGTCCTGTTGTTGCTGCTTCAGTTATAATAGAAGAAAAATATCTATCTGAAAAAATTAACGACTCAAAACAAATTAGTCAGAATATGAGACAAATACTTTATGAAGAAATTTTACAAAATGCTTTAAAATATAGTGTTGGGATAGTAAGTTCTAATGAAATTGATAAATTAAATATACATAATGCTACATTAAAAGCTATGAAGAAGTCATTTGATGCTATTAATTGCAATGATTGCAAAGTTTACGTAGATGGCCTCTTTGCCCCGCACATTGATGCAAATTGCATTACAATAAAGCACGGCGATCGATTGGTGCCTATTATAAGTGCAGCATCAATAGTAGCAAAGGTAACAAGGGATAAAATTATGATTGAAATTGATAGAGAATATCCAGAATATGATTTTAAAAAACACAAAGGATATCCAACGAAAAAACATATAGAAATGATAAAAAAATATGGAATATGCAAATATCATAGAAAAACATTTAAACCGATATCGCTATTATGACAAATAACTTTATACATTTACATTTACACAGTGAATACTCAATATCAGACAGTCTAATAAGAGTTAACGATTTGATTGATCACGCTGTGACAAATAAATACCCATCTATCGCAATAACAGATTTTAATAATATATTTTCTTTAGTTAAATTTTATAAGCTTTCAATTAAAAATGGCATAAAGCCGATAATAGGTATTGAAGTAAGCATTCAAAGTGATTTGAACGATAAAGTATTTAATAAGGTAGTTTTGTTATGCAAAAATAGAGATGGGTTTATCAACTTAAGCAATATTATTACAAACTCATATGTAAATCTTGACGTAAACAATAATTTTTATATCACAATGGAGCAGCTTGCCGAAAGATCTGATGGACTAATTGTTTTATCAGGAGGAATTCACGGTGATTTAGCAGAAGCAATAAGGTCTAATAAAAAAGAACTCATTGAAAAAAAAATAAATTACTGGAAAAAGAATTTTTCAAATAATTATTATATTGAAATTACAAGGACTGGGAAAGACTTTGAGGATGAATATAATTCGCATGTGATAGAACTCGCAGAAAAGTATTCATTACCTTTAGTTGCTTCAAATGATGCAAGATTTCTTGAAAAAAAAGATTTTCAGGCTCACGAAGTAAGAGTTTGTATAAATGACGGAACATATTTAAAAGATGAAAAAAGAAAAAGTAACTATAATAAAAATCAATATTTAAAATCTAGCGAAGAGATGAAAGAGTTATTTTATGACATCCCCTCAGCTATCGAAAATTCATATGAGATTGCTAAAAGATGTAATTTGCAACTTTCTTTAGGTGAAATAGCGATGCCAATTTTTCCTTTAGATAACGGACAAAAAGAAAATGAATATTTTAATTCCTTAGTTATGCAAAGTTTAAAATATAAATTATCTGAAAAAAATATAGTTAATCAAGAGCCATACACAAATCGTATTAAGCTTGAAATGGATGTAATTTTAAAGATGGGTTATGCAGGATACTTTCTTATAGTCTCTGATTTTGTCATGTGGGCGAAAAAAAATAATATACCTGTCGGACCAGGAAGAGGATCTGGAGCAGGATCACTCGTAGCTTATGTTTTAAATATAACTAATATTGATCCAATAAAATATGATCTACTATTTGAGAGGTTTTTAAATCCAGAAAGAGTATCTCTTCCAGATTTTGATATAGATTTTTGTATGGATAAAAGAGATAGTGTAATTGACTACGTATCAAAAAAATATGGACGAGATAAAGTAAGTCAAATAATTACATATGGAACTATGGCTGCAAAAGCTGTAGTAAGGGATGTTGGGAGAGTTTTGCAATACCCCTATCCATTTGTAGATCAGATCGCCAAATTAATTCCTTTTGAAATAGGTATAACTCTAAAAAATGCACTTGAGGATCAAGAATTAAAAAAACTTTATGAAAGTGATGATGATGTGAAAGAAATAATTGATATGGCTATGATTTTAGAAGGATTACCTCGAAATGCTGGAACACACGCGGGTGGAATTGTAATTTCACCAAAAAAACTAATAAACTATACACCTTTGTACAAAGATGCCCACGATAGTTCATTACTAACCCAATTAGATAAAGATGATGTTGAAGAAATTGGATTAATTAAATTCGATTTTTTAGGGTTAAGAACATTAACTGTTATTGAGAATACGATAAAAATTATAAATCAAAAAAACTCGGAAGAATTTATACTAGATAATATTCCCCTTAACGACAGTGATACTTTTGATCTTTTAAGAAAACAAAAAACAAATGGGGTTTTTCAATTAGAATCTAGGGGACTAAAGGATATTATAAAAAGACTTAAACCTGATAAATTCGATGACCTAGTAGCATTAGTTGCTCTATATAGACCAGGGCCGCTTCAATCAGGTATGGTTGATGATTTTATAGATAGAAAAAATGGTGCAAATGTTGAATATTTACACCCATTAATAATGGATGTTTTAAAGCCAACTTACGGAGTTATACTTTATCAAGAACAAGTTATGAAAATCGCACAAGTTTTAGCTGGGTATAGTTTAGGTTCGGCTGATATATTACGAAGAGCTATGGGGAAAAAGAAATATGAAGAAATGCAACAACAAAGAGAAATATTCGTTAATGGTGCCTTAAAAAATAATATAGAAAAAAAGCAGGCAGAATATATTTTTGATCTAATGGAAAAATTTGCTGGTTATGGTTTTAATAAATCTCATTCAGTTGCATATGCTCTACTAGCATATCAAACTGCTTTCTTAAAAACTCATTATAAAGAACCTTTTATTGCAGCAGTTTTATCAAGCGATATGGATAATACCGACAAAGTAGTAAAGTTTGTAAAAGAGTGTGAATATATGAATATTAACTTGAAAGCGCCAAATATAAATGAGTCAAATTATACATTTGATGTTACAAATGATAATGAGATTTCATATGGTCTGGGCGCAATAAAAGGTGTTGGGTCGTCAATTATAGAAATTATTATTAACGAGAGAAATAAAAATGGAAGTTATAACAGTTTAGACGATTTTTTGAAAAGGTGTGGCACAACCAAGATTAATAAAAGAGTAATAGAGGCCCTTATAAAATCAGGCTCATTAGATGTTTTTCAAGAAACAAGATCGTCTCTATATTCTATGTATCCAAAGTCAATGAAATTAGCTGAGCAAAATACAAAAAATATCCAGCAAGGACAAATAGATATATTCGGATTTTCAGAAAAAACTGTTAACAAAAAAAATGATAAAAATATTGAAGAATGGTCAAATTTAAAAAAATTAACATATGAAAGAGATGTTTTGGGATTTTATTTAAGCGGTCATCCAATTACCGAATTTAAAAAAGAATTAAGAAATATAGTTAATAATGATTTACTTACAATTAAAAATAAGTTTAATAAAAATAAAAAAGGTAGCTTATATAAAATAGCGGGAGTAATTAACAGTATTAGAATTAGAACAACAAGTACTAAGGAAAAGCTTGCACAAATTAATCTTGGGGATGATACCGATAATATTGATGTAATTGCTAATAATAATCTTTTAAATGAAACAATCAGTAGAGATGATATTGTAATTATTGAAGGTATGCTTAGAATGGACGAATACACAAACAGGTTAAGTTTTAGAGCTAAATCTATTAATTCAATTGAAAACGCAAGGATTTTATTTTCAACAGGAATCAAAATCAAAGTTACTGATGAAAAAGATTCATCAATTTTAGTAAAAAAATTAGAATCCTTTTTTAATTCAAAAAACGATGGTAATTGTCTTGTTAGGATTGACTATACGGTTGATAATATAACAAAATCATTAGTTCTAGGCGAAAATTATAAAATTTCCCCAACTAATGATATAATTACAGAATTGAGAGATTTAGATTGTGTTGAAAACTTGGAATTATTGTATTCATCAGTTTGATTAGACGAGGACCGTTATGTTGGAATTCGAAAAGCCTATAAAAAATTTAGAAAATAAAATCGAAGAATTAAGAAATCTTGGTTCTGATGGCCAAGTAAATATTGTTGAAGAAATTAATGTTTTGCAAAAAAAATGCAACATTTTAATTAAAGATATATATAGTAAGTTAACACCTTGGCAAATTACTCAAATTGCAAGACATCCTGATAGACCTTATACAATTGACTATATTAATAGTATTTTTAAAAATTTCCATGAACTTCATGGTGACAGAGCATATGCTGATGACCACGCCATAATATCTGGAATTGCACAATTTGAGGATATATCTGTTGCTGTAGTTGGTCATCAAAAAGGAAGAGGTACAAACGATAAAATAAAAAGAAACTTTGGTATGGCAAAACCAGAAGGCTTTAGGAAGGCCTTAAGAATTATGAAGCTTGCTGAAAGATTTAATATGCCAATTATAACATTCATTGATACTCCTGGAGCATATCCAGGAATTGACGCCGAAGAAAGAGGGCAAAGTGAAGCAATCGCCAATAATCTTCTTGAGATGTCAGACATTTCTGTACCAATTTTATCTTATGTTATAGGTGAAGGAGGTTCTGGAGGTGCATTGGCAATTGGTGTTTGCGATCATTTAGTAATGCTTGAATACAGTGTTTATTCTGTTATATCGCCAGAGGGTTGCGCGTCAATATTATGGAAATCTCCAGATAATGCAAATATAGCTGCTGAGGCAATGTGTATTACAGCAGATAATTTATTAAAATTAAAATTAATTGATGAGCTAATACCAGAGCCTTTAGGGGGAGCACATAGGAATTCATCTCAAGTCACTAAAGAAATTTCACAATCAATTTCTAAAAATCTATCAATTTATTTTAATATGGATTCAAGAACATTAATAAAAAATAGAAAAGATAAATTATCTTCAGTAGGATATTACACGGAATAAAATGGAGACATCAGATTTTGATTTCGAGAACCTTTTCTCACTTTTTGAATCTACAATAGCTACACATATAAATAAAAAAGATTTCAATGAACTTCTTGTTGCATATAGTGGAGGGATAGATTCTACAGCTCTATTATATTTTACGCAAAAATTATCAAAAAAAATAAAGATCAATCTAAAAGCTATTCACGTAAATCACAATCTAAGCAAGCATTCAAAAGAATGGGAAAAACATTGTAAAGAATTTTGCATTAATCAAAATATTCATTTAGATATAAAAGATATAAAAATTATTTTAAAAAAAAATGAAAGTATTGAAGAAAGAGCAAGACAGGAGAGATATAAGGCTATTTATTCAGCAATGAATAAAAAAACATTGATGCTGACAGCTCATCATGCTGAAGATCAAGCAGAAACATTATTATATCAGCTTTTTAGAGGTGCAGGTGTAGCAGGTCTGAGTGCAATGCCGTTAATAAAAGAAATTCCGGGCGGTTATCACGTTAGGCCTTTTTTAAATATCAATAAAAGTACACTTCTGGATATTGTTAATTTTATAGAACTAAAATATATAAATGACCCATCAAATACTGATACTAAGTTTTCAAGAAATTATATTAGAAAAAATATTATTCCAGTTATAAAAGAAAAATGGCCAAGTTGTTCATCCACGATCACTAGAGCTTCATTTAATTTGGCGAACACAAAAAAATTGAGCGAAGACCTAGCAGAAATAGATATGCAGAAATATGCTTGCAAAGATTTAAATAAGATAAAAAAAAATATAAAAGATCTTCAAGATTATAGATTAAATAATATTTTAAGATATTGGATAAAAAAGAATGGCTATAGAATGCCGTCTACAGAACAAATCAAATCCATTTGTTTGAATATATTAAATGCAGGTGATGATAAAAATCCTTTTTTTAATTGTAAGGATTTTGAGATTAGGAGATATGACAACTATCTTGAAATTATGAAACCTTTAAAAAAACATAACCCATCGGAAATTTATAAATGGAAGTTTAATGAAAATCTAATTATTCCAAATTTAAATATCAATCTTAGCTGGAAGGACTTAGAAAATAAGTGTGGACGAAGTATAAATAATGACGTTGAAGTTAAATTTAGAAAAAGTGGACAAAATATAATGTTTAGCCCAAAAAAAAGTTTAAAAGAATATATGAGAGAGAGAAAAATCTCACCTTGGAATCGCGAAAGGACACTATTAATATATATTAATCAAAATCTTGAAATTGTTTGGGACTAATACTTTTTTATTATTTATTTGTATTTATTTTAAAAGGCAAATAAACTGGGCACCACCCTAAAACTCCAGTGATTATAGGAATAAATCCTATATAACCCCAAAATTTAGGCTCGACTTGAGATAAAACCCCAATATAGAGTATTACAAAACCAGCAAGCACTCTAATTAACCTTTCAAATTTTCCTACATTTATGCAAAACATTGAATATTCCTTTCTGTTAAATAAAATATAATATTACATATGAATGTTTTTTGGAATTATTAATTTCTCGTATAAAATTGTAGAATATAATTATATTTGTTAAACTATATTCCCGTCTTACATAACTTTTTTAAAGTGTGACTAAATATATATTTATTACAGGTGGCGTTGTTTCATCTCTTGGAAAGGGGATAGTTGCTGCATCTCTTGGATCAATTTTAGAATCTAGAAATTTAAGTGTCTCAGTCATTAAACTTGATCCATACATAAATGTTGATCCTGGCACAATGAGTCCATCTCAGCATGGTGAAGTCTTTGTAACCTATGATGGCGCAGAAACAGATTTAGATTTAGGCCACTATGAGCGTTTTATTAGTTATAAAACTAGTAAGTCTAGTAATTATACTACCGGCCAGATATATGATTCTGTTTTAAAAAGGGAAAGGAAAGGAGAATATTTAGGAAGTACTGTTCAGGTAATTCCACATATTACCGACGAAATTATTTTAAATATTAAAAAAGGATCATTCAAAAAAGATGTTTGTATAGTTGAAATAGGTGGTACAGTTGGCGACATTGAATCTTTACCATTTATTGAGTCAATAAGACAAATGGGTGTTGAGTTAGGCAAAGATATTGTTACATATATGCATTTAACTTTAGTACCATATATTAAAGCAGCAAATGAAATCAAAACAAAGCCAACCCAACATTCAGTTAAAGAATTAAGATCAATAGGAATACAGCCCGATATTTTAATTTGTAGGTCTGAAAAAAAAATTAGTGATAAAGATAAAAAGAAAATTGCACTATTTACAAATGTTGAAGCAAAAGCAGTTATTAATTCCATTGATGTCGACGATATCTACGAAGTACCACTAGTATTAAATGAGCAAGGGTTAGACAATATTATTGTTGAAAAATTAAATTTATCTTGTAAACCGAAATCATTAACTGACTGGGAAAACTATAAACATAAAAGAAGTGATGCAAAAGGTAATATAAAAATTTCAATAATTGCTAAATATGGTAATTATTCAGAGTCGTATAAATCTTTAAACGAAGCTATAAAACATGCCGGAGTATACTGTGGTGTAAATATAGATATACTTTATGTAGATTCTGAATCGCTAGAAGGAAATGATTTCTCTCAATTAAAAGACACAAATGGTATAATTGTTCCTGGTGGATTTGGGCCAAGAGGAATTGAAGGAAAAATTAATGCAATTAATTTTGCGCGTGAGAAAAAGATTCCTTTTCTAGGAATATGTCTTGGCATGCAGGCGGCAGTTATAGAATTCGCAAGAAATGTTTGTAATTTAAAAGATGCAAATAGTACAGAATTTAATATAAAAACACATTATCCTGTAATAGGATTAATTGAAGAGTGGTTAGACCAAAAAGGATCAATTGAATATCGGGATAAAAATTCAAACATAGGCGGAACTATGAGATTAGGAGAACAGGAATGTAAACTTAAAAAAGAATCTAATGTTTATAACGCTTATAAATTAGATTCAATCTTTGAAAGACATCGTCATCGATATGAATTTAATAATGAATACAAAAGTATATTAGAAGAGAATGGTTTAATTTTATCCGGAAGATCTGTTGATGGAACTTTGGTTGAAGTTATAGAATTAAAAGATCACCCTTGGTTTTTAGGTTGTCAATTCCATCCAGAATTTACATCAAAACCTATAGATGGTCATCCATTATTTAAAGCATTTATTAGCGCAGCTAAGGATATTAAATGAAAAATAATTTTGATTTTAATTTAAATAGAAATAATACTTTTTTTCTTATATCGGGCCCCTGTGTTATTGAGAATGAAGAATTGAATTTAAAAACTGCTGAAAAGTTAAAAGAGGTTACTGATAAACTTAAAATACCTTTCATATATAAGTCTTCTCTAGATAAAGCAAACAGGACATCTCATAATTCATATAGAGGAGTTGGTTACACAAAAGGTTTAGAAATTCTAAATAAAATAAAAAAAGAACTAGACGTGCACATATTAACAGATGTTCATGAAGACTCTCCCTTAGATGAAATTTCAGAAATAGCTGATGTATTACAAACACCAGCATTTTTGTGCAGACAAACAAACTTTATAAAAAAAGTTGCTTCATATAATTTACCAGTGAATATAAAAAAAGGCCAGTTCTTATCACCTTGGGAGATGAGCAGTGTTGTAGAAAAAGCTAAATCTACTGGCAATAAAGACATACTTGTATGTGAAAGAGGTTTTAGTTTTGGATATAATAATTTAATATCTGATATGAGGTCATTAATTATTATGAGAGACACAGGATGCCCAGTTATTTTTGACGCAACTCATTCAACTCAACTACCAGGATTTAATAAAAATAGTTCAGGTGGTCAAAGTGAATTTATAGAACCATTAGCAAAAGCAGCAATGTCTGTTGGTATCTCAGGGATTTTTATGGAAACTCATCCAAATCCAAAAGAGGCTTTAAGTGACGGAATGAATTCTATTCCTTTAAATGCATTAGAAAATTTACTAATAAAATTAAAAAAAATTGATCAAATTACAAAAGAATAAAAAATGAAATCAAATATAAAAAAAATAAAAGCAAGAGAAATAATTGATTCAAGAGGAAATCCAACTCTTGAAGCAGAGATAACACTTGAGTCAGGAGTCGTAGGCAGGGCTGCGGTCCCATCAGGAGCATCAACGGGGTCTAGAGAAGCATTAGAATTAAGAGACTCTAAATCAAATAGATATAACGGCAAAGGTGTATTAAATAATGTCAAATTGATTGAAACTTCCATTCAGGAAGCATTAGTGGGGGTAGATTCGAATAACCAAGAATTAGTTGATAAAATATTATTAGATCTTGATGGAACAGATAATAAATCAAATTTTGGAGCAAATACAATTTTAGCTGTTTCTCTATCTAATTCTAAATCGGCCGCAAATCATAATGGCACTTCTTTGTTTGAACATATAAATTATATGGATAAATATTTAATGCCTGTTCCAATGATGAATATAATAAATGGTGGATCTCACGCAAATAATAGTGTTGATGTTCAAGAATTTATGATAATGCCAGTAGGTGCTAATTCTATAAAGGAAGCGGTTAGATATGGAGTTGAGGTTTTTCAAGCTCTTGGAAAATTACTGGAAAGTAAAAATTACATTACAACTGTTGGTGATGAGGGTGGCTATGCTCCAAATCTGTCATCAAATAAAGAGGCTTTAGATGTAATTATGCAAGCAATTGAAAATGCTGGTTATGAGCCTGGTGAAGATATTATGTTAGCGTTAGATGTTGCTAGTAGTGAATTTTATGACAATGGTAAATACCAACTTTTATCCGAAAATAAAAATTATTCTACTGAAGAATTTATAGAATTAGTAAAATCTTGGACCGAAGCTTATCCAATTATTTCTATAGAAGATGCTTTAGATGAAAATGATTGGGATGGTTGGTCGCTACTAACTAAAGAGCTAGGAAAAAAAGTACAACTAGTTGGTGATGATTTATTTGTTACGAATCCTAAAGTATTTCAACAAGGAATTGATAAAGGTATTGCAAATGCAATTTTAATAAAATTAAATCAAATAGGCACCCTTACTGAAACTATAAATGCAATTAATATGGCGCAAAAAAATAACTATAACTCAGTAGTTTCGCATAGATCAGGTGAGACAGAAGATACATTTATTGCCGACTTATCTGTGGCATATTCATCGGGACAAATAAAAACAGGATCACTTTCCAGGTCAGATAGGGTGGCAAAATATAATCAACTAATTAGAATAGAAGAGGAGTTAGGAAAAAGATCTAGTTATCCTGGAAGTTCCATTTTTGATAAAATTATAAATAAATGAATAAAATTATACTTATATTATCTTTTTTTTTAATAGTACTTTTATATAAATTTTCATTTGGAAACACAAGCTTCTTTAAATATCAAGAATTAAAAAAACAAGTAATAAGTATTCAAAATGAAAATATTAAGTTTAAAGAAAAAATCAAGGTTCTACAGGCTGAGATACGAAGTTTAAAAACTGGCTTAGAAGTTATTGAAGAAAAGGCAAGACAAGAGCTAGGTTTAATTAAAGAAAACGAAACTTTTTATCAAATTCTAAAATAGTTTATTTATGAGCGAAAAAAGTGAAAATGATATAAAAATTTTATGTGTAATTCCCGCAGCAGGAAATAGCTCTAGATTTAAAAAAGGAAATAAATTATTTCAAAATTTAAATAAACGTTTCAATGTACTTGAAGCAACAATAAATAATATAGTTAACGTAGATACAATTGATCAAGTATTTATTGGTTATAATGCAAATGAGTTTAAAAAATCTGATTACCAGAATTCTATTGATAATATTTTAATTAACAAAGAGGCTACAAAAAAGTATAAAAAAATTGAACTTTATGAAGGTGGAAATTCTAGACAGAATACTGTTTTTAATGGCTTAAACTACTTTAAAAAATCAAATAATAAAGATATTAATGATGTTTGGGTTATAGTTCATGACGCAGCAAGACCAATTTTAGGATTTAACGAAATATCTAAATTTATTAGCAACACAATTAAACTGAACAAATCCTGCATTATGGCGATACCTGTATCTGAAACAATAAAAAAAGTTAATAAAAAAAATGAGATTATAAAGACAAAATCTCGAAGTGAAGCTTGGCTTGCTCAGACTCCTCAAATGTTTAAATTTGATGTATTATTTGATTCATTAAAATATTGTATTGATAATAATATCAGTGTAACTGATGAAAGTCAGGCATTAGAAACATTAGGATTCGAATGTGAAGTTCAACAAGGAAAACCATATAATATTAAAATAACTACTGATATTGATTTGATTCATGCAAAGCCAATGGCTAGAATTTATACTTTTCAAGAAGAAAAAGAGAATTTAGATGATTAAAATTGGACACGGATTTGATTCGCACAAATTTAAAGATGGTGAATTTATTATTTTAGGTGGAATAAAAATCCCATCTAAAAGAGCTATTGTTGCACATTCTGATGGCGATATATTAATTCACGCATTATGTGATGCATTATTAGGTGCTATGGGAAAAGGTGATTTGGGCTCTTATTTTGATTCTTCAAAGAGATTTGAAAATATTAGCAGCTTACATTTTCTGAAGGAAGTAATAAAAATACTAAATACAGAAGATTATAAAATTATAAATATTGATGCAACAATTATCGCTGAAACACCCAGGATATCAAAATATGCTCAGAAAATTGAAAAATCATTATCAAAGTTTTTGAAAATTAAGGAAGAGCAGGTAAATGTAAAATCAAAAAGTAATGACAACTTGGGTTATATAGGTCGTATAGAGGGAATAGAGTCACACGTTGTGATCCTTATAGAAAAATAATGATTCTTTTTATTGACACTGCATTTGATAAAACACTATTGGCAATCAAAAGTGGTAATGAAATTTATTACAAAGAAATCATAGAGAATAATTTTATTTCAAAAAATATAATTAATAGTGTAGATGAGCTTATAAAAAAAACAAATTCAAAAAAAAATAATTTTAAATACATATGTTTTAATAATGGCCCTGGAAACTTTACAAGTCTTAGGGTTGGACTATCATATACAAAGGCTATATCTTTTTATCTAAATATACCTGTAATTACACTAAATTCATTTCAAATTTTAGCTTTATCAAGCAATGTTAGTAATAAAAATATACCAATCTTTGTAGCTATAGATGCAAGAATGGATGAATTATATTGGACTTATTATAAAAATTATAACGAGATCATAGCGAGTGAAAATAAAAATTATTTATCATCGGAAAAATTTTTTTTTAGATCATTAGAGGAATTATCTTTTAAAAAAATTTTATTAATTAAAAATTCACCCGATATACTAAAAAGCTATGAAGTTAATGATCCCAATATCGAAGAAATAGAGAAAAATAGCAGTATGCAGAAGCTTAATAACATATTTAAATATATTGAGTTATTAAATAAAAAAAATTTTTTATACAATTCTGAGAGTATAAACTTAAATTATATTAGAGATAATGTTGCAAACAAAACTAAATAATAAAGTAATTTCGTTAATGGGACCAACAGCTTCTGGGAAAACAGATTTAGCTTTAAATTTATTAAAAAATAATAATCTAGAAATCATTAGTGTTGATTCAGTGATGTTCTATAGAGAATTTAATATTGGATCAGCAAAACCTGAAAAAAATATATTACAAAAGTATCCGCACAGATTAGTCAATATATTAGATCCTTTTGAAAGATACTCAGTTGCAATGTTTTATAAAGATTTATTAGTCCAAATTAAAGAAGTTCATTTAAATAGAAAAACTCCCTTACTGGTTGGTGGGTCTATGATGTATTTTAAAACTTTTTTCTCCGGAGGCTTATCAAACTTGAGTATTGTATCAGAAGAAATTAAAAACAAAATAAATGATATGTTAAGGGAAAATGATTTAAATTATTTATATAATTTTTTAATGAATGTAGACAAAAATGCGGCTAAAAAAATTCATTATAATGATAAATACCGTATTATAAGGATGCTTGAAATATATTTTTCAAATAAAGAAAAACCCAGCAATTTATTAAAACGGTGTTCAAAAAATGTTCAGTACTTTAATAATTTAAATATATCTATAATGCCTAGAGATAGAACACTTATTCATAATAATATAGAAAATCGATTTGATAATATGATTAAAAAGGGTTTTTTAGAAGAGGTTTTACAGATCAGAAAAAAATATAAAAACCTTAAATTGCCGGCAATGAGTACAATAGGATATAAGCAAGCAAGTGAATACTTGAATGGTAATATCGATAAAGAAACTATGAGAGATAGCACTTTAGCAGCAACTCGTCAGTTGGCAAAAAGACAAATAACCTGGCTGAGACATCTTGATGCAACTACGGTGTATACTTGCACAGATTATGATAATATTGAAAAAACAGTTAAGAATTTTTTAGCTAATTAAAAACAAAATAAAGGCGAGGATATAATAATGACAAAAAGCCAAGTACTTCAAGAGCCTTTTTTAAATGCTCTTAGAAAAGAGAAAATTCCTGTTTCTATATATTTAGTAAATGGTATTAAACTTCAAGGTCAAGTTGATTCATTTGATCAATATGTGATTATTTTGAAAAATACAGTTAATCAAATGGTTTACAAGCATGCTGTATCGACAATTGTGCCATCAAAAACTGTAAAATTTCAAGAGGGTTGATTAAATTAAGGAATATGAAATTTGATTGATGTAAACAAAAATTTTTCAAATAATGCTCTTTTAGTTCACGTAGAAAAATTTCCTATAGTATCCTCTAACACTAAAGAAGAGTTCGTAGATCTTGCAAAGTCTGCCAATATAGAATTTAATGAAGTCCTTTATTTGACAAAGAAAAATAAAAATATTGGCATTAAATACTTTATAGGAAAAGGTGACGCTGATTTTATAAAAAGGAAGATAGAACTTACAGGTAGTAAACTAGTAATTTTCAATATTGATTTAAGCCCAAGTCAAGAGAGAAATTTAGAATTGCATTTGAAGTCTAGAGTACTTGATAGAACTGGCTTAATTTTAGATATTTTTTCACAAAGAGCTTTTTCTCACGAAGGAAAACTACAAGTTGAATTGGCTCAATTAAATTATTTGTCCACAAGACTGGTTCGAGGATGGAGTCATCTAGAAAGACAAAAAGGCGGAATTGGGCTGAGAGGCCCAGGTGAGACTCAGTTAGAGACTGACCGTAGATTAATCAGAGCAAGGATAAAAACTATTAATAAAAGACTCATAAAAGTAACTAATCAAAGACAATTGAGTCGTAACCTAAGATTAAAAAATAATATTCATAGAATAAGTATTGTCGGTTATACAAACGCAGGAAAATCGACTCTATTCAATTTGCTTACAAAAAATAATACTTTAGCTGAAGATAAGTTGTTTGCAACTCTAGATCCTATACATCGAAAATTAGAAATAGGTAATAATAAAAACGCGATAATTAGTGACACAGTTGGTTTTATTAGAGAATTACCTCATCATTTGATTGAATCATTTAAATCAACTTTATCAGAGGTATCTGAAAGTGACTTACTGCTCCATGTTATAGATTTAAGTGACGATAATTTTTTATCATATATCAAAGAAGTTGATAACGTCTTAGAAAGTATAAATTCTGAAAATATCCCTCAAATTTTGGTATTTAATAAAATAGATCAAAATTACAATCCTGAGAATTTTCACCATCTTCAAAAAAATTGTTTTTGTTATATTTCTGCAAAGACAGGATATGGTATAGATAGTTTAAAAAAAATTATTTTTGAAAAACTATTTGAGAACCATAAGTTCTTTCAAGTTGAACTATCTAATACCCAGGGAGAAATCAGATCTTTAATATATGAAAAATGTAATGTTGTAGATGATGTCTTTACAAAATCAGGGCATAATATGATTAAATTTATGGCAAATCAAAGCTTTGTAAAATATCTATACAAAAAGGGCGTACTTGCTGATAAAGACAAGAAAAATATAAAAAATACACAAGAAATTTATAAAACTGGATAATATATTTTATAAAATATTGTTATAATAAATTATTAAATTAATATAAATGGAGAGTTAAAAATATGCCGTGGAATCAGTCAAACAATGATAAAGATCCTTGGGAAAGAGACAGAAGGCAGTCTCCTCCTGATTTAGATGCTGCTATAAATAAATTTATGTCATCATTTGGTGGATTATTGGGGTCGAAAAAATCAAATAGCGGCGGCGGCGGCAAGAAAAGCACCTCTATCGCGTCTTTGTTGATTATTGCTTCAATAATTTGGTCAGCAACTGGGTTTTATATTGTAAGTGAAAATGAGAGAGCTGTAATACTAAGATTTGGTGAGTATCAAAGAACGGCTATGCCTGGTCCCGGATGGCATTTACCAAGACCAATTGAATCTCACGAAACTATAAACTTTACTGGCATAAGAAGTGTGGAAAAAAGAACAACAATGCTTACACAAGATGAAAACATAGTTGAGCTAGCTTTTTCAGTACAGTATCGAATTAAAAATGCTGAAGACTATTTATTTAATGTTGAAAATCCCGATATCCCAGGTGATAGAACTTGTAGGTTTGGAAGCAGAAGTACAATTTGTGGAGTTTTAGATTCAGCTATTAGAGATGTTGTTGGAAAAAATAAAATGGACTACATTCTTAGAGAAGGAAGAACAGAAATTTCCAATATAACCGAGCAACTGATGCAGCAAGTTTTAGATAGTTATCAAGCAGGAATACAAGTTACAACAGTTAACCTTCAGGACTCACAGCCACCTGACGCTGTGCAAGATGCATTTCAGGATGCAACAAAAGCAAGAGAAGATATGGAGCGTTATAAAAATGACGCACAAGCATACGCAAATGAAATTGTTCCTCAAGCACGAGGAGAAGCTGCACGTATGATACAAGACGCGCTTGCTTATAAAGAGAGAGTTATAGCAAATGCTGAAGGTGATGCTGATAGATTTTTAAAGCTTTTAAAAGAGTATAAACGTGCGCCAGAAGTTACAAGAAAACGTTTGTATATGGATTCTCTAGAATCAGTATTATCAAATAGTTCAAAATTGATGATTGATATCAAAGCTGGGAATAACCTAATGTTATTACCATTAGACAAAATTATTTCATCGCCTGAAATTCAAAATATAGATGGACAAGAAAACCTTGATAATGAATTTATTGAGAAAGAAACAAATAATATTAGAGAGGGAAGATAATGAATACAAAATTACTATTTTTTATTGGTGGATTATTCTTGATAATTAGTTCAACGACTTTTTTTGTTAAAGAAACTCAAAGGGCAATGGTTTTCCAATTAGGTGAAATTAAAAGAGATGATTTAAAGCCGGGTTTACATTTCAAGCTGCCTTTAGTTAATAATGTTAGAAAATTTGATGCAAGAATCTTAACTATGGATGCTAAACCTGAGCTATTTTTAACAAGCGAAAAAAAGAATATGTCAGTAGACTTTTTTGTAAAATGGAGAATTGCAAATGTGAAGTCTTATTACAAGTCCACATTGGGTGACAGAGCAAGAGCTGAAGGGCGAATTACTCAAATTGTAAAAGATGAATTGAAGAACCAATTTGGTATCAGAACAATACAACAAGCAATCTCAGGAGAGAGAGAAGAAATAATGCAAGAGCTTGAAACAAAAGCACAATTAGATGCATCTGAACTTGGTATAGAACTTGTAGATGTTAGAATTAGTAGGATAGAGCTTCCCGGTGATGTTAGTGAGTCTGTATACCAACGTATGAGAGCTGAAAGAAGCAGAACAGCTAAGGATTTTCGAGCAAGGGGAAAAGAAACTGCTGAAAACATAAGAGCGCAAGCTGATAAAAAAAGGACTGTTATAATAGCTGAAGCATATAGAACATCAGAACAAGAACGTGGTTCTGGTGATGCTAAATCAACAGCAATTTATGCAAATGCTTACGGTCAGGATCCTGAGTTCTATGCTTTTACTAGAAGCTTAAAAGCATATATTAATTCGTTTAAAAACAAGTCTGATATGTTAGTGATTGATCCAGATTCTGACTTTTTTAAATATTTTAAAGATGTTAAATAGGTCAAATAATAATAATAAATCTAAAAAAATAATAAAAATATGACAAGCACAAAGTGGATATTACCGGATGGTATAGATGATATCTTGCCTGAGCAAGCTTACTGGCTCGAAATAAAAAGAAGAGAAGTCATAGATACTTTTTTCCAATATGGTTATGGGTTAGTTATACCTCCCTTAATAGAATATTCTGATTCATTATTAAATAATATTAGCGAAGATTTAGACCTTCAGACAATTAAATTTACAGATCAAGAAACTGGTAAACAATTGGCATTAAGAGCAGATATAACATCACAAATATCCAGAATATGCTCAACGTATAATTTTAACGAAAAGATAAATAGATATTGTTACTTTGATAATGTTGTGCGTGCTAAAAATAGCGAATCAAAAAAATCTAGAGTACCTATACAGGCTGGTGCAGAACTAATAGGAAATTTTGATATAAATAATGATATAGAAATTGTCAATCTAATGATTGACGTTGTAAAAAAATTTACTACGAAAAAAATTTTTCTTGATATAGGCCATGTTGGAATTTTTAAAAAATTAATTTCTAATATTAATCTTGATAACGAAAAAGAAAAAAAAATAAAAAGCTTAATAAAAAGTAAATCAAGTTCAGAAATTAAAAAATATTTAACTTCACTTGATATAGATAATGATATAAAAAACTGCTTAAGCGATTTTCCTAAAATGCATGGTCATGTTGATAATATAAAAACTCATTCTGAAATATTAAATGTTTTTGATAATAATATTGCTGACGATATAAATTATATTATTGAACTTTGTAGAAGCATAAGCAAGATTCATCAAGATGTTGAAATAAAATATGATTTTTGTGAGTTACAAGGATTTGATTATGAAAATGATGTTATTTTTTGTGCCTATATTGAAAACGTTAGCGACGAAGTAGCTATTGGAGGTCGATATGATTGCGATGGAAAGCAGGGTATTGGTTTTAGTGCTGATGTTAGATATTTAATGAATAATCAAAAATTTAAAAATAAAATATCATATAAATCTGGAAAATGGGTGGCTGAGGATTAACATGAACAGAAGCATTGCTATTTTAGGGGCCCAATGGGGTGATGAGGGTAAAGGTAAAATTGTAGATTTACTTACAAAAAATTGTGATGCTGTTGTCAGATTTCAAGGCGGCCATAACGCTGGCCATACTTTAGTTGTAGATAATGAAACTACAATTCTTCATTTAATCCCTTCTGGGATATTACATAAAGACGTTAAGTGTATAATTGGTAATGGAGTAGTATTATCATTAGATGCGCTATCAGAAGAAATAAATATTTTAAAAACAAATAAAATTAATATTGAAGGACGATTATTAATGTCAGATAACTGTCCTTTAATCTTACCCGTCCATATAGCTTTAGATAAAGCTAGAGAGCTTAAAAAAGGTAAAGCAAAAATTGGCACAACTGGGAGAGGTATTGGACCAGCTTACGAAGATAAAATTTCAAGAAGAGGTATTAGATTAGGAGATATTTCTAATTCTGAAACATTATTAGAAAAAATCGAAGAACTGCTTGATTATCATAATTATATTTTAAAAAATTATTATAAGAGCGATACTTTTGATGCATTGCAGATGTTTGATCAGCTTAATAATCAATATAATTCATATAAAGACTATATTATTGATGTCCCAAACTATATTGAATCTTTATTCTCACAAAATAAAAGAATTGTATTTGAAGGTGCGCAAGGAACTTTACTTGATATTGATCATGGAACATATCCTTTTGTTACATCGTCTAATACAACAGTTGGAGGTATTTTTACAGGATCAGGGGTATCTCCAAAAAGATTAGACTATACACTTGCAATTGTGAAAGCATATACCACTAGAGTTGGTTCTGGCCCATTTATGACGGAATTATTTGACATAAATGGCAAACTCCTCTCGGATCGAGGACATGAGTATGGAGCAACAACCGGAAGGCAAAGAAGATGTGGATGGTTAGATTTGGTTGCATTAAAAAGATCAATAATTATAAATGGTTATTCAGGTATTTGTTTGACAAAACTTGATGTCTTAGATGAATTTGAAACTATTAAAATATGTATAGAATATAAAAATAATAAACCAATATATAAAGAATACAAAGGCTGGAAAGAAAATATTTCCAAAGTTAAAAAATATGATGATTTGCCAGAAAATGCAAGGAAATATATTGAGGATATTCAAAAATATTTAGATGTTCCGATAGATATAATTTCTAATGGACCAGGAAGAGAGCAAAATATAATTGTAAGAAAATTTTTTTAAATTTGGTAGTAATTTATGTTTATTAAATTAAATCAAATTAACATTATATTCATGTATGCACTACCAGTTGCTGCATTTTCATTGTTAATATCTTCAGCACTTACAAACATATTTTTATTTGCATCTGTTTTATATGCATTACAACATTGTATTAGAAATTCTAATTTTCAAATACTTTTTGATAAACAATTTTTTAAATTTATTTATTTATTATTTACTTTTCTCTTATGTTCATCACTATATAGTGTGGCAGAAACAGCTGATATATTAAGTTTACTGAAAAAATATGTAAAACTACTTTATATTCCTATTCTATATTATTTAATTAATGTGCAAAAAAATGAAAAAATTATTATGGAATTTTTTATATATGGTTGCTCAATAATTCTTTTTTTATCATACATAAAATATTATAATTTTTTTGATTTTAGTTATTTTTATGATTTTTTAAAATATATAAATTTAGCTAATGTACAAGAAAAAATAATAATAACTAGAGCATCAATTTTTCAAAATTATATTATTCAAGGAACTATTTTATCTTTTTATTCATTCTTATGCCTGTATTTAGCAACAAAAAAAAATAGTTTTATTTATTATATATTATCTTTTTTATCTTTTATAAATGTTTTATTTTTAAATGATTCAAGAGCTGCTTATATAATAATTTTATGCTTAACATTAATATCTTTTTATAAAATTATTACTAACAATAAAATTAGAATTTGTTTTTTATTGATTTTTATTTCATTTATGTTTACCCAATATGCAAGTAATTTTGAAAAAAGAGTTGGTAATATAGCTAGTGACGTTAAACTTATTGAAAATAATAATTACAAATCTTCTTTAGGCTTAAGGTTAACCTGGGCTAAGATTGGTTTAAATAATCTCATAGATAGCCCATTTTATGGATATGGAGTAGGATCTTATAAAGTTACTACTGAAAAATATCTGCATAATTCTCAAATTGTAGATAAGCAATATTTTGTTACAAGTAATCCACATAATGAATTTATAAGCATATCCTCGCAATTAGGATTACCGGGTTTAATATTATTTTTACTATTCATGCTATATTTAATTAAAGAATCATCCGGGGTGTTATCTATTGGAGTTTCAGTATTGGTGATTATTTCTTCAACTTTTAACAGCGCTTTTTACGATAATATGCTAGGATTATTTTTAGTAATAATTATAAGTCTTTTATATCAAAAAAAATTTAAGATTGAAAAATAAAAATAATGAACTTTTTTAAAAATAACTTAGCAGTAAAGGATTTTATCTTTTCTATTAAAAATTATTACTCTTGGTCATATTTATCTTATTTTGATTTAAAATTAAAATATAGAAGAACCTTTTTGGGTCCATGGTGGGTCGTGCTAGGTATTGCTATATCAGCAACAGCAATGTGCTTTTTGTGGAGTACAATTTTTAGTCTAGATTGGAAATCATATTTAACATATTTATTTTCTGGATTTATTATTTGGATGTGGATTAGTCAGCAAATAATTGATGCACCTGAGGTATTTTCAGATGCAGCACAATATATTAAGGCTTATCCAAACAATCCATTATTTTATGTATTTAGACATTGTTTTTCTAGTTTCCTACTTTTTTTGCATCACATTCCCTTAATAATTTTGATTTCATTATTTGTTAATCATAAAATTGATCTAATTGTTTTATTTTCATTGCCTTTAGGTCTACTTATAGTTTTTATAAACTCTATTTTATTTAGTTCAAATATTGGTATGCTTGCTGCAAGATATAGAGATATAGATCCATTAATTAAATCCTTAATGCCGCCAATGCTCCTGTTGACCCCAGTTTTATGGAAACCTGAAATGCTTGGCGCCTACTCATCTTACGTATATATTAATCCATTTACATATTTTGTTGGTATTTTGAGAAATGATTTAATTGGATTAGATTTTGATATATACATATGGATCGGAGCATTGGTAATAACTATTTTTCAATTATTATTTTTTTTAATATTATATTCAAAGAAAAATAAAAGAATTGTTTTTTGGGTGTAATTATGAAATCAGAGATTATTGCGAAAGATGTATACCTAAATTTTCCGATATATGATGCTCAATCTTTATCAATTAGAAATAAAATACGTGACATTGGAAGTAAAGTTGTATCAAGGTCAAAAGAGGATATTTCTGGAGCGCGAGTGATTGAAGGGTTAAAAAATATAAATCTTAACCTTAATCATGGCGATAAGCTTGCAATACTTGGTCCAAATGGATCAGGAAAAACGACATTACTTAAATTAATTGCAGGTATTTACTTTCCAACTTCTGGAGAGGTAAGCTCTAGAGGTGAGTTAAGTTGTATGCTAGATATAGGTTTTGGCTTTGAATTAGACGCCACAGGATATGAAAATATAATTCTTTCGAATATCATAAGAGGCCACACTAAGAATGAAATTGACAAATTACTTCCTGATATCGCTGAATTTAGTGGGTTAGGTGAATTTTTAGATATGCCATTAAGAACATACTCAAGCGGAATGCAAGCAAGGTTAGCTTTTTCATCAGCGATTGCAAGCACGCCTGGCATATTATTAATAGATGAGTTTTTTTCAACTGGAGATATTGAGTTTTCAGAAAAAAGTAAAACAAAGGTTTTAGAAATGATGGATAACTCCTCAATTTTAGTTTTTGCTTCTCATGACATGGATTTACTTCAAAATATTTGTAATAAAGCAATATTAATGAAGAATGGAGAGATTATTTTATCTGGAGCACCAAAAGAAGTAATTAATTTTTATAAAGACACATATCATTTGAGATGAATTTTATAAAGCAAAAAAAAGATCTTGATTTAAATCATATAGTGGATCCTTCAAAAGACTGTATAAAGTATATAAAATCAAGTAAAGAAAAAAAATTTACCAGTCACTTATATGGTGATTCCACTATAAGGTCAGATTTTAAGAATTATTTAATATCTATTTTGTTCAATACAAATAATATTGAGAAAACTGTCTCAATCCTTAAGAAATTTCTTGAAAAAACAGCTCACCCAGAAAAAATACAATTCTGTATAAAAATTGATAATGACGATACTACTTTTGTAGATAGTTTTTTGAAAGAAATATCGAAATTTGAATTTAATTTTATAATTTTATCCTCACCAAGAGGCAGGGGTTTTATTGATCTTTGGCAATGGATAAACTTTCTTTTTAAAGTTTCATCTAAGTATTCAAAATTTGTTATGAATATTTCAGATGAAATGTATGTTAATCAAAAGGGTTGGGATAATAATTTAGAAAAGTATATAAGTTTCGAAGATGATAATATTTTTAGATTAAGAACTTCTGTATATAGAAATAGAAATTACCACGATTTATGGGAATGTGCTTATGCGCCAGATACAACAGCAATATATTCAAGAAAATACTTATCCATACAAAAAAATTTTTCACCATGTTTTGGCCCTGATAATGGGCAACAAATTGTTTCTTATTATTTATCAAAGTTAAATTATCCAAGACATACACAATTTCTAAGAGATA
>CACEJE010000007.1 GCA_902559815.1 uncultured Thiothrix sp. | reverse complement strand
CCCAACATCACCTTCATTAAGATGTTTTATATCTAAAATATTTTTATATATACCTGATTCTTCATCTGGTTTTCCTTGATTTCCTGCTCCTAGCTTACCTCTATCTACTTTATTGTGCGGTAGCCATTCTGATGCAATGCCTCTATATGTGGTAATTAAACGACATGGCACTCTATCCACATGAAATCTAGGACACATTGCGTGATCTAAAACTCTAAGTCTAAAACCTATGTTCTTAATATCAAATAAATAATGAAACATTTTTACTAACATAGACACATCTTTATAAAAATATTTTAAAATTTCATCAGAACCTATTTCTGAAATTAATATTTCATTTACTTCGTTTGGTTTTATTACTCCAGATATCTGTAGATTTGGGTTACTCTTTATTATTAATTCCGAGGCTTGCTTAATTGCACTGTTAAGTTTGCGCTGCCAAACTGAAATGTTGATTTCTTCTTGAAATATTTCTGAAATTGCTGCTGCATCATCCCCATAATGACTTTTACGATTATGCACAATAAAACTTTCTTTTTTAAAATTAGCTTTCATTGTATTCATGCGCTCTCTCTCCACTCGTCTGGAAACGGATCGTTAAAAGTAGCCCAATGATCTTTTCCTTGAAGCAAGTCTTCATCGGTCAGCAAGCAAGCATCTAACTCTTTAAAAACTTGCTCTTTATCTAATCCTTGCCCTATAAATACTAACTCTTGTCGCATATCTCCAAACGGCTCTTCCCAGTTTTCTTTAATTGAATCTAAAGAATCTTGATCTAGTGGCCATTGCTCTTCTGGAACAGCTTTCCAAAACATACCTGCAAAACCATAGCGGGCTATACCACCTGCTTGACTCCAGTGGCCTGCAAACTGAGGTCTGGTTGCAAGCCAAAAATAACCTTTTGAACGAATAAGTTTTCCAGACAGATTTTTACTATGCAGAAAATCAAAAAACTTTTGAGGGTAAAATGGTTTACGCGCTTTGTATGCAAAACTGCTAATACCATACTCTTCTGTTTCTGGTATATGCTCACCTCGCATTTCTTTCAACCAACCTGGAGCTTGTTCAGCTTTATCAAAATCAAATAACCCAGTATTCAAAATATTTTCTATATCAACTTTACCATTAGAAATAGGAATAATTTTTGCAGAGGTGTTTAAGGTTTTTATAATTGCTATTAACTTATCTAATTCTGACTTTTCAACTAGGTCTGTCTTACTTATTAAAAGAACATCAGCGAATTCAATTTGGTCAACTAATAAATCAGCGACGCTTCTTTCGTCTTCTTCTCCTAAGGATTCCAAAGATTCGCCACTATCTTTTAAAGATTTAGCTTCATCATAATCTTTTAAAAAATTGGCTGCATCGACAACAGTTACCATAGTGTCTAACTTTGATACGTCTGATAATGAAACGCCATCTTCATCTGCAAAAGTAAAGGTTTCTGCGACTGGTAGAGGTTCTGAAATGCCTGTTGATTCTATTACTAAATAATCAAAACGACCTTCCTTTGCCAATTTATTAACTTCTAATAACAAATCTTCTCTAAGAGTACAACAAATACAACCATTACTCATTTCCACTAACTTTTCTTCTTTATGACTTAATTGAACTTCATTTTGAACCATTGAGCTATCAATATTAATTTCACTCATATCGTTCACAATAACAGCAACTTTTTTATCTTGCCTATTGTTTAATATGTGAGTTAAAACTGTTGTTTTGCCAGCTCCTAGGAAGCCCGATAAAACTGTGACTGGTAATTTTTCCATTATTGAACTCTTAAAGATGTAAATAATGAATGTTATATTATAACATTAGAAAAAAAGTATCAATCTGTTATTAATAGTTTTATTGGCTTGCACACGGTGGTGAATCTTTAACATACTCGTCTTTTTCTTTCCACTCATCCATAGTGAATAAATGAAGCGATAATGCATGAACACCATTTTCTAATTCATATTTTAAGAGCTCATTAATCTTTCTATGACGTTGAACTAATTTAACGTCTTTAAATTCTTCGGAAACCAAAACTACTTTAAAATGTGTTTCAGTGTTAGGGCCACTATGCATATGGCTTTCATTTATTACCTCAAGGTGACTTAATTGAAAATTATCTCTCAAGGTATGTTCTATTTTCTTTTCTACGTTCATTCATTTACCTCAAAAAAATTCAAATAATTTTGGTAAGTAATTTCACATATATAATCATAGGGCTGATTTCTATATTTTGCTACTTCTTTTGCAACTTCCACCAAATATTCTGGTTTATTTAAGTGCTTCATTGCTGAAGTTACTCCTGGTTCTTTTCTTGAGATATATGGAGATAGATAAGGAGAATCTGTTTCTATAAACAATTTATCATCCGGAATAATATTAATAAAATCTCTTAAATGCTTACCTCTTCTATCATCACATATCCATCCTGTTAAACCTATATAAACCCCCAAATCAAGATAATCAATAAGTGCATTTTTTGTTCCAGTAAAACAATGTACAACAATATTCTTACAATCCTCAATATTATTTTTTAATATTTTATGCATTTGATGAAAAGCATCTCTTTCATGAACAAATAAAGGTAGATCTATTTCCTTCGCCAAAGAAATATGCTCCATAAATACTTTATGTTGTACCTCTGGTGTTGAAAAATTTCTATTAAAATCTAATCCGCACTCACCAACTGCTTTTGCATTGTCTTTTTTTAATAGTGATAATAGTTCAGTATAACTTTTTGAATTCCAATCTTTAGCATTGTGCGGATGATACCCTGCAGTTGCAATAAAATTAAACTTCTCAGCTAAATCTATAACTTCTTTGCTTGAATTGAGATCATTTCCAACCAGAACCATTTTTGAAACATTGTTTTTTTTTGCTTCATTAATAATACTGTCTTCCTTGCCAGAAAAAACGTTATCAGTTAAATTCACACATATATCAACTAATTTATTACTCACTTTCCCTGCACTCATTACATTTAGTTCTATCAAAAGCATTAATGATTTGCTGACATTTTGGGCATAACTCTTTGTAAGTAGGATTTAAACTTTTATCCAAAGTAATTCTATCATCAAATACAAAACACTCTCCATCCCAATACTTTCCTTCAGTTTCATTTAAATAATTAATAATACCGCCTTTCAATTGCTTAAAAGAATTTATGCCTTTTTCATTTAAATACCCTAAGGCCTTCTCGCATCTAATGCCACCGGTACAAAACATGATAACTTCACCACGAATTTTTTTTAGCTCATCGACTTTTTCTACAAACTCATCAAACTTTAATATATTTAAATTTTTTGCGTTTTTAAATGTACCAATATTTATTTCATAATTATTTCTTGTGTCTAATAAATATATATCTTCATTATTATCAAGTTTGTCTTCAAGCTCTTTAGGCTCGATATAATTTTTCTTAATATTAAATATATTATTTACTTCTTTTTTAATGCTTATTATTTCAGGCTTTACTTTTATTTTGAGCTTTCTAAAAGGCGGTTTATCAGAATAAGTATGTTTAAAAAATATGTTTTTAAAAGTATTATGTTGATGAAAAAAATTTTCTATAGATTTAATATTTTTTTCATTCCCAGCAAGATTTATATTAATTCCTTCAATTGAGATATAAATAGTTCCAAAAACATTTTTATTAATCAAAAAATTTTCAATTTCCAATGCTGTATTTTCAGGGCAATCAATTTTGATAAATTCATAACCCGTAGAATTCAAACATACTTTTTTCTCATTTAGCATTTAGAAACCTTCAGTGGAAGTGAATAATCCAACCCTTAAATCTTTTGCAGTATATATTTCCCTTCCATCAACGGAAACTATTCCATCGCCTATACCCATGATTAATTTTCTTGTGATTAATCTTTTGATATGGATTTTGTATGTAACTTTTTTTGCAGTAGGTAAAATTTGTCCAGTGAATTTAACTTCTCCAACTCCGAGAGCTCTTCCTCTGCCAGGATATTGGGACCAGCCTAAATAAAAACCAACTAGCTGCCACATTGCATCAAGGCCTAAGCAACCTGGCATAACAGGGTCATTAATAAAATGGCAATCAAAAAACCATAAATCAGGCTTTATATCTAAAGAAGCATCAATAAAACCTTTATTATAATCACCTCCAGTTGCACTAATTTTTATTATTTGGTCAAACATGAGCATTCCAGTATTTGGAAGTTGTGCATTTCCATCACCAAACATATTGCCTTTTGCGCATTCCAGCAATTCGTTATGTTTATAAGACTCTTTTTGTTCTATCATGAATCTTTCTCCGGTTTCGCATGAAGAATTACAGGTTTAAAATCTGTTAAATTTTTAATTCTATCTAATGTTAATCTCAGTTCGCCAATATTATTAACTGGTGTCATATTTGTTTCTTTTATAACGTCTTGATAATTTGACACAGTATCTCCAAAAACTAAAATTTCATCTTCTTTTATTAAACTTCTTATTTTTCTTAACTCGTTTGGAAAAAATTGTTGATTACCATTTGGATCAACAACAATCATCAACAAATTACATCTTCCTTGCTCATAACTAAAAAGAATTTCGTCAGCGGATATTGAAGAACCCAAATAAATTGGCATCCAATCAGAATCTTCACAAACGAGGCACAATCTTAGCATACTTAAATCATCATTATGAGAAATAGGAGTAATAATCAATATTTTATTATTTGATTGTTTTGTTGAATTATTTGAACTAATAAGCAGAAATGACTTCATAAGCTCAACTAAAAATTTTTCCTGCGATTGTCTAAATGTGCCAACCTTACATTCATCTCTCACATGAAGTATGAGGGGTGCAAACAAGTCTTCTAACAAAAAGACTGATCCTAGCTCTTGATATGCAACTTGAAACAAAGAAATTAATTTTTTGGCATCTAGTTCTCTTATTGCTTCTATAGAACCATCAAAATACTCCATTACCGAACCAGTACTTGGTCTATTAGATAAGGATGTTTTGACTACAGTTGCTGTTTCATCGGACTCAATAAGATCCTCTAAATTTTTTAAATTTAACTTTGCAATATCGCCAATTCTTCTTCCACCACTTGTTATTCTTTGAAGTAGCATTAGTTTTTTTACATCATTATCAGAATACAAACGCCTTCCATTTTCACTTCTTGTTGGCTTTACAGCCTTATATCGTCTTTCCCAAGCTCGAATAACATCTACGCTTAAACCTGTCCTTCTGGAAACAATTTGAATCGGATGTTTGGTATCACTCATTTTATTCGCCTTAAGTTTAAATTATTTCTTTTTGTTTATATTTATTTATGCAGAACATATACATTTAATTATTTTAGTTTGTTAAGTCTTTGTCAACCTTAGTGTCTACCTTTTGTCAAACTTATTATATATATAATAGCTTTTTGTTGTACTATTGTCCATAACAATTGGTTATCAAAAAGTTAAAAAAGTATTTTCTTTCATTGCACTTTTGTTATACTGATCTGGTAGTTTTCATTCATTCTGTAAGGAGGACGAAATGAAAAAATTTTTAATAAACGCTAGATATTATTTAGCACCACTTTTAATCTTTGCATCGCTTTTTGGTGTAATAGCTGGTGGACCTTGGGTATGGACAGGAGTAGTTTTACTTGGTGTTGGTATTATTGTTGACACTATTACACCTGCTCAAACAATGGGTGCTGGTTTTGACGAAAATGGTGATACAAATGGAAACCCAACATTGTTAAACATCACAATGTACGCAATGTTAGCTGTATTTGTTATGATACAAATAGCAATTGCTTGGAGAATTTTCCAATATGTAAACGGTATTGAGTATACTGGTGCAACAGCTTCATTCTTAGGAATGACCTATTACACAGGTATAACAGGAGCGCAACTTGTAGGTGCAGTTGTTTCTTCAGGTATCTTTGCAGGTATTGGTATCATTTATGGACACGAGTTAGCTCATACTAAAGGCTTTAGTTTCATCATTGCAAGATGGATGATGGCTCTTAGTGGATCAGCTCATTTCTGTTATGCACACGTATACAATCATCACTTAGAGTTAGGATGCGAAAATGATCCTGCTACAGCTCCAAGAGGAAGAAGTATATATGCACATTTACCTAAGTCACATTTTGGGCAAAGTAAGTTCTTGTACACAATGGAAAAACAACGTCTAAAAAGATTAGGAGTACCTTTCCTTTCATGGCAAAACAGATGGATTAGAGGTTATGCAATGTCATTACCTACAATCGCTTTATTCTGGTATGCAGGTGCTTGGACAGGAATCGCATGTATGGCACTAATTTGGTTAATCTCTAACTTTGAGTTAGAAGCATTAAACTACTTAGAGCATTACGGCTTAATCAGAGAAACAGGTTCGCCAATCGACTACAGACATAGCTGGGATAATTCAACATTATTCACAAGCTGGTTCTTTATCGAAATTGGAAGACAAGCTGACCATCATGACAGAGGTGAAACACACTTCTGGGAATTAGATGAAGTGGGCGCCCCAAATTGTGGTAATGGTTATTTCACATTATTCGCAATGGCATTAGTACCACCTTTATTCCATGCTTATATGAATAAGCAACTTGCAAAATGGGATAATGAGGAAGCTTCAGAAGGTGAACTAAAAATAGCTAGCGAAATGAATAAAATCGCTGGTTACACAGGTTAATTTTTTAAAAAATTAATCTTTAAGTAATACAAAACGCCCTGTAAAAAGGGCGTTTTTTTATGGTAGGATTAGACAAGATCAAAGAACAATAAGGATAAAATAATGATATATAAAAATCTCCAGAAAATAAAATTTTTACACGTAGTTATAATAATAGCTGTTATGTTTGCAGCAATGTTTGCTTATAACAAACAACCATATACTGAAGGTATATTTTGGCAAGTAAGTAAAAATGGAGAAGTTCTTGGACATATCTACGGCACTATTCATATGAATGACGAAAAAGTCACTAGAATTAATAAAAAGGTTATGGATATATTTGATAACTCAGTAGGTTATTCTATTGAAGCATTTCCAAGTAGTCACTTATGGAATCCTTATCACGGTTTTGAAAATATAAAAAAGAAAATGATGTTTGAAGGCAAAAAAACATTAGCTGATGTTGCAGGTGAAAAAACAGCAAATGACGTTTATCAAATATTAACCAAAAATGGTGTAAATAAAGAATATGCTACAAAAATAAAACCGTGGGCTGCAATGTTTAGTATTGCTGCAAAATCTAAGCACTCAGGACCTATTGTTGATCACAAATTACTTGACCTTGCTAGTATTCAAGAAAAAGAAATATATCAAATAGAATCACCAGAGGAGCTATTAGCCGCTTTTTATGCAATGCCAATGGATTCACAAGTTGAGCTTTTAAAATCCAAGATAGAATATTTTCCGAATATACAAAAAACTTTAGATGATATGGTTGATGCATATCTTGAAGAAGATCTTCAAAGTTTAATGGACGCAAGTACTAGCTTTGTTGATAAGAGTGATTACAAGAAAAATCAGCACCTTCAAGTGTACCTAAAACATTCAGTTTATATAAGAAACATAGTTATGGCGCATTATATGAATTTACCATTTCTTTATGGATTAGATAGATTTAAAGGCCAAGGTGGAACTTTTGTATGCGTTGGTGCGCTTCACTTGTTAGGTGAAAAAGGCGTTCTAAATTTATTAGAAAAACAATACGGTTTTGAAATTAAGAGAATAAAATTTAAATAATTAATTTATATTTCTTGTTTATCATCTTTTGTTTTTAATAAATCAATTAATATTGCTATGATTAGATTTAAAATAGTCAGATTACCTATAAACAAAAAGCTTAAAACAAAAATCCACGATTGAGGATGTTCCTCAAGTAACGGGAAAAGAAAGAAAGTTAGCGCATCATTATTTAATAAAATAGCTATGAGACTTAAAACTGCATTCCCAAGATTTCCCCACTCAGCTGGATGCGTTTCACTGTATAAAGCAACTCCTATAACTGAATAAACATAGGTTAAAACAACAATTATGCCTGCTACATAAAGTATTTTTATGCCCGTATCTATTATTATTGAGAAATTTGATATTGCAATTTTGGGTACAAGCTTTGTAATTTGTGGTTGCGATAGAATTCGAAATAGTCTTAATACGACTAGATTAGAAATAGAAGTAAATGGTAAAAAGGAAATAAAAATTATAAATGCGTCAATATAAATCCCTATATAGGAAAATTTATCTCCAACTATTGACCTACTGTCCCATACACTATGACCAAAATATCTTACTGCTATCTCAAAAACAAAGTAACAAGAGCAGATTATTTTTATCAGATAAAGCTGATCTTTAGAAAAAATTTCATAAGTGGAGATTGACGTTCCAATTACAATTGACACAAATATAATAACTGTCAAAGAAAATAATTGAAAAAATAAACTATCATTTACTTTTGTGCAAAAATTATAAAACCTAGATTCTAAATCAATTTTTGGCATAACCTACCTTAATTCATAATAAAAAAAAAGCAGTCCATTGCTAGGGATCATCTAGGAGTCAGACAAAAACCTTTACCAGTTTAGAGCTCCGCCAGTTTGATACTCGGTTACTCTAGTTTCAAAAAAATTCTTTTCTTTCTTAAGATCTAATACCTCTGACATCCAAGGAAACGGATTTTGAACATTTTTGAATTCCTCCGGAAGACCAATTTGTGTTAACCTTCTATTAGCTATATATTGCAAATACTGTTCAAACATAGGTGCATTTAATCCTAAAATTCCCCTTGGCATTGTGTCATAAGCATATTTTGTTTCTAATTCAACACCCTCTAGAACTAATTTAGTCATGTCTTTCTTAAAGTCATCTGTCCATAAATGTGGATTTTCGTATTTAATTTGGTTTATCACATCTATCCCAAAATTCATGTGCATTGACTCATCTCTTAAGATGTATTGAAATTGCTCTGCAACCCCAGTCATTTTATTTCTTCTTCCCATAGAGAGAATTTGTGTAAACCCAACATAAAAGAATATTCCTTCAAATACTACGTAGAATGCTATTAAGTCTCTAAGAAGTCTTTGGTCATTCTCAGGAGTTCCTGTTTTAAAATTTATATCACCTAAACTTTGAGTATACGGTAAAGCCCATTGAGCTTTTGTTGCAACTGATGGTATCTCACGATACATGTTAAATAATCTACTTTCGTCCATCCCAAGAGATTCAATACAATATTGATAAGCATGGGTATGTATAGCCTCCTCGAAAGCCTGTCTTAATAAATATTGTCTGCACTCTGGATTAGTAATGTGCTTGTATACAGCTAAAACTAAATTGTTTGCAACCAAAGAATCTGCGGTTGAAAAAAAACCTAAATTTCTTTCTATGACCATTCTTTCATCGTCAGTTAGACCATCATTGCTTTTCCATAAAGCAATGTCTGCAGTCATATTAACCTCTTGGGGCATCCAATGATTATTGCATGCGGAAAGATATTTACTCCAAGCCCAATCATATTTAAATGGAACTAACTGATTTAAATCAGCTCTACAATTAATAATCTTTTTATCATCAACTTGAATTCTTTCTGCGCCAGTTTCTATATCCTCAAAACCAGTCAATCCTGTTTCAGATTGATTTGAGTCTTCATTTTTGACAGAAGGTTTATTTTCGGCCTGTATCTCTTCAACAGGTTCTACAGTTTGCGCTATCGGATCGTCCCATAATGATGACATATTATACTCCTATTTTACTGACAAGCTTCACAGTCAGGGTCTAAAATTGAACAGACATTAGCTGTTTGTTTTTCACTATTAACGGCATTTAATTTACCGTCCGCCATTGTGCTTTTTTCAACGTGGGTTGCTCCCATGGTTCTTAAGTAATAAGTAGTCTTTAGCCCTCTAACCCAGGCTAATTTATAAAGATTATCTAATTTTGGCCCTGATGGTTCGGCCATATATAAATTTAAAGATTGCCCTTGGTCTATCCATTTTTGACGTCTTGATGCTGCCTCAATTAACCATCTTGCGTCTAACTCAAAAGCTGTTGCATATAAATCTTTTATCTTTTGTGGAATTCTATCTATAGATTTCAAACTTCCATCATAATATTTTAAATCGTTAATCATAACTTCATCCCATAACCCCTCTTTCTTTAAATCATTTACCAATAACAAATTAATTACTGTAAATTCTCCCGATAAATTTGATTTTACATACAAGTTTTGATAGGTAGGTTCAATACTTTGAGTCACACCAGTAATATTTGAGATGGTTGCGGTAGGTGCAATAGCCATGGTGTTTGAATTTCTCATTCCAACTGTTCTTACTCTTTCTCTTAATTTATTCCAATCTAATTTTTTAGACTTATCTACAGAAATATATTTTTGCCTTTCTTGTTCTAGTAAATGTATAGAGTCAATTGGCAGTATGCCTTGTGACCATAGTGAGCCATTATAAGTTTCGTAGGTACCTCTTTCCTCTGCCAAGTCAGTTGAGGCTTTAATAGCAAAATAACTTATATATTCCATAGATTCATCTGCAAAACTAACTGCTTCATCACTTGAGTATGGTATAGATAACTTATATAAAGCATCTTGGAAACCCATCAAACCAAGTCCAACAGGTCTGTGCTTTGCATTTGAATTTTTTGCCTTATCAACACTGTAATAATTATAATCTATAACATTATCTAACATTCTCATTGCTGTATTAATAGTAGACTCTAACTTTTCAACCATTATTCCGTTTTCGTCTACATGAGCTGCAATATTTACAGAACCCAAATTACAAACAGCTATTTCTTCATCAGATGTATTTAATGTTATTTCCGTGCAAAGATTAGATGAATGAACAACACCAGCGTGAGATTGTGGTGACCTAATATTACAAGGATCTTTAAAAGTTACCCAAGGATGTCCTGTTTCAAAAAGCATTCCGAGCATCTTTTTCCACAAATCCAAGGCTGGAATTTCTTTATATTTTTTTATCTTGCCATCTTGGGCTTGCTTTTCGTAATTTATATACTTTTCTTCAAAGGCTTTACCAGATATTTCATGAAGCTCAGGGACTTCATCGGGCGAAAATAAAGTCCAAGATTTCTCCTCTACAACCCTTTTCATAAACAAATCAGGTATCCAGTTTGCTGTATTCATATCATGCGTTCTTCTTCTGTCATCGCCCGTGTTTTTACGTAAATCTAAAAATTCTTCTATGTCTAGATGCCAAGTTTCTAGGTATGCACACATCGCACCTTTTCTTTTACCTCCTTGATTTACAGCTACTGCAGTATCATTAGCAACTTTCAAAAAAGGAACAATTCCTTGAGATTTGCCATTAGTACCTTTTATATGCGTTCCCATGCTTCTGACTCTTGACCAATCATTGCCTAAGCCTCCAGCAAATTTAGAAAGCATTGCATCATCAGTAATACCGTCGAAAATACCGCGCAGATCATCAGGTATAGTGCTTAGATAACAAGATGAGAGCTGCGGGCGGAGTGTGGCTGAATTAAACAGCGTTGGTGTTGAGCTCATAAAATCAAAAGATGAAAGTAAACGATAAAATTCTATAGCCTTGTCCTCTTTATTTTCTTCATTATTTGCAAGGCCCATCGCTACTCTCATAAAAAATGCTTGAGGTAACTCGATTTTTGTATCATCTGATTGGATAAAGTACCTATCATAAAGCGTTTGCAAACCAAGATAAGTAAACTGTAAGTCCCTATCTGAATCTAAAGCGCCCGCTAAAATATCTAAGTCATATTTACCAATTAATTCTTTATCTAATAATTCTAATTCAGAAGCCTTTGAAATGTATTTTTTAAAATAGTCACTATATACATCTTTCATTTGTGAGGCAGTTGCAGATAATTCTTCTCCATAAATAAAACTTAAAGCTTCAGTTCTAAGATTATCAAGCAATAACCTAGCTGTAACATACGTATAATTTGGCTCTTTCTCTATTAATACTCTAGACGACATCAATAGTGCTATTGATGTATCTTTCTGTGATATACCATCATAAATATTTTTTTGCAATTCAAGTTTTATAGGCTCAGGAGATACATCATCTATATCAGAGCAAGCTTCACTAATAATTGTATTAATTCTATTGGCGTCAAAAGAATCTTCACTCGCTTCACTATTTGCTGTAACAAAAATATCTTTAGGCTTTTCATTATTTACTGTTAGCTCATCTTCTCTATCTAAATTTCTTTGTTCTCTATATAAAACATATGATCTTGCAACTTTTTGATGACCTCCTCTCATTAAGGCCAGTTCAACTTGATCTTGAATATCTTCAATATAAAATGTTCCGCCATCCGGCATATGTCTTACGAGGCCATTTAAAACATCCTTGCTAAGGTCAGCAACTGTCTCATGAATTCTGGATGAAGCCGCCGCTTGATTTCCTTCAACTGCGAGAAATGCTTTTGTCATAGCGACGGATATTTTATCTATATCAAAGGAGGCCATACTGCCATTTCTTCTTACAACCCTATACTTCCCAGGCGCAGTAATATTTAGCTCACCAATATTTTTTGAGCTTTGGATCTCAGCAGGCGTACCTGGTGATACTGAAGAAATACCTAGACCTAAATCTGACTCATTATTATTCATTTTCCTTCCAATATATTATTATTATTTATATAATTTTTTATTAATACTACTATAAGATGTGTTTAGTATGATAGTCAAGCACTATATACTGTGTTTAACCATTGTTTATTCTGGGTATAAGCTGTGGGTAAATTTGAGTTAATTGAAGACGTATTTATGCCCTATTTCAATACAATCTAGGCATAATATAGGAAAAATTCACCTAAATTAAATAACCTTAAATTGTAAAAAAAAGCTAAAATATACCGATAATGAGCAAAATAAAAGAAATACCTATAAATATTGAGAATAATGGAGAAAATTGCTCTGCAAGCGAGCCATTTGCTCTAAGAATACTTGATACAAGTATGGAGCCTGAATTTGAGGTGGATAACATTATAATAGTTGATCCTAGTGCTTCCCCAAAAACAGGGGATTATGTCCTTTATGAAACCAGTAAAAGCATTATTGTTAGACAAATCTACCTTAATGAAAAGGTTCTTAAGGCTTTAAATTCTGAATATCAAGATATAGAAATCAAAGATATGAGCTCTATCCTTGGTGTTATCACTCAAAGATCAGGAAAAAGAAGAAAATATCATAAAAGATACGAGTAAAAAAAAAGGCACAGAAGTCTGCACCTTTTTAAGTACCACTTTGTAGTGGTTGGAGGAAAATTAATATATAAGTATTTTATGATATTATTATATATATGTCAACATTATTTCTCTTTATAGTTAAAAAACATGAAAAAGAATGATTTTAATATTAAAATGCTCGATCCAGAAAACTGTGCTATGTGCGGTATGTGCACAAACTATTGCCCAACATATAAAATTAGCAAGAATGAATCTGAATCCCCAAGAGGGAGAATCTCAATTATTGAAGGATTAAACAAAGGCGAGTTAAAACCAACAGCTTCAGCATTAAAACATTTAAATTCCTGCACGATGTGTCTTGCATGTGAATCTATTTGCCCAGCTCAAGTAAATTTTTATGATCTTATGGTTCAAGCCCGAGATAAATATTTTCATAAACAAAAACTAATTTTTAAAATAAAATCATTACTATTATCAATATTCTTCACAAAAAATATTTTCAGAATATTTATAAAAAAAATTTTTAATATACTAATAAAAGTAAGACTAGATAAAGCAAAAATTGGAATTTTCAAAAATCTTCAATATATTAAAACTAATACGAAAAAAAGAATAAATTTTAAAACTTATGATACAAACAGAAAAAATATTGGAATTTTTACAGGATGTGCTACAGATATATTTCAAGAAAGTGTTAGTAGAGACTGTATCGATATATTAAATAGAAATAATATAAATGCTGAAATTTTAAAAAATATAAAATGTTGCGGCTCCCTAGATTTTCATAACGGCAGAAAGACTATGGGATTAAAAAATTATCACGATACAGTATCTAAATTTAATACAAATAAATATAAAAAAATAATCGGCTACGCAAGCGGTTGTAGTGCTTTCCTTATGTCAAATAAAAATTACGAAGACGCTACATCATATATTTTAAATATATTGACTAAGAGCAATGCTAATTTTAAAACAAGTTATTTAAAAGTATGTATTCATAAACCATGTACAACAAGATTAGCAAATATCAATTTTGAAAATCTAATTCAAATTTTAAAAATGGTACCAGAATTAAGTGTTTCAATTTTTGACGATAAATATTGTTGTGGTGCTGGAGCACAAAACTTGCTTCATAATAAGAATAATTCTTTAGAAATCATCAATCCAAAAATAAGTTTCTTAGATAAAAATAATATTGATATAATACTTACATATAATGTTGGTTGTTCTTTAAATTTTATTAGTGCAATAAATACAAATAACTTAGAAAATGTTAAAGTAATGCATCCAATTTCATTTCTTAACGATAGGTTAATATAATGAGAAAATATTCAAATACTGACAAATTAATTATGAAAACTAATGATATATTTAATATATTTACTGGTATTAAGAGCTCGGGAAGAACTTACCCTGCATATAATATTGAAGAACAAGAGATTAAGTCTTTAGATAAAAAAATGATTTCTAATCTTATGAGAGTAAATCATTCTGGAGAAGTTTCTGCTCAAGGACTTTATATAGGTCACGCATTACTTGCTAAAGATGAAAACCAAAAGCAACTTATGTTAGATATGGCTTCAGAGGAAAAGGACCATCTTGATTGGTGCGAAAAAAGAATAAATGAACTTGGAGGAAAAACAAGTATATTCAACCCCTTATGGTTTACGGGTTCTGTTGCTATCGGTATGCTTTCAAGCATAAGAAATAATGAACAAGCATTAGGGTTTATTGAAGAAACTGAAAAACAGGTGGCTGAACATCTAGAATCTCACATAAATAAGATTCCTAAGGAAGATAAAAAAACATATGTAATTCTAAAAAAAATGAAAGACGATGAAAAAGAACACGGCGAGACTGCTCGTAATTTTGGTGCTGAAAAAGTATCAAAAAATTTAAGAAAAATTATGGAGTTAACTGCAAGCATAATGAAATTTGCATCCTATAGGTTATAAATTTTTATATTCTAAATTTATAACAACTTTTATTTTTTTTAATAAAAAGTTTAAATCTTTTTGAGAAATTGTATATGGTGGCATTACATAAATTAAATTTGAATAAGGTCTTAACCAAATACCATTTTTTACAAACTTTTTCTGTAAGGAACTGACGTTAACTTTACTTTTCATTTCAAGAATTCCAACTGCTCCAATTACCCGGTAATCTTTTACTTCTCTATTTAAAGATATATCTTTTAGCCCTTCAACTAAAGATTTTTCTATTGCTTTAATATTTTTTTTCCAATCATACGATAACAATAAATTGATATTCTCTAATGCAACTGAGCATGCCAAAGGATTTGCCATATAAGTTGGACCATGCATAAATATACCTGGCTCATTTGATGAGATTTTATTTGCAATTTTTTTTGATACAATTGTTGCAGCTAAACTCATATATCCACCAGTTAATGATTTTCCTAAACATAGTATATCTGGTGAAATATTTGAATGTTGAAAACCAAATAATTCTCCAGTTCTTCCAAAACCAGTTGCAATTTCATCTAAAATCAAAAGAACATTATACTTATTACATAATTTTCTTAGCTGTACTAAATAATCTGGGTGGTAAATTCTCATACCCCCAGCACCTTGAAGTATTGGCTCAATGATAACTGCTGCAATTTTTGAATTTAAGTCTTTTAATTTTTTTTCCATCTGAATTAAACTTTTACTATATCCTTTTCTATACTTTCTTACGTCCTCTGGTTTCTTGACATAAATTTGTTTTAGAAGTGAATTTTTAAATATAGAATGCATACCATTATCAGGATCACTAACTGACATTGTTGCCATTGTATCTCCGTGATAACCGTTTCTAACAGTCAAAAACTTTTTTTTAGAAAATTGATTTTCAGAATGCCAATATTGAATCGCATATTTCATTGCGACTTCAATAGATACAGAACCTGAATCAGAAAAAAAAACTTTCTGTAAATTTTTCGGAGTTATTTCGTTTAATTTTTTTGCTAAATTAACTGCTGGTTTATGTGTAAATCCACCGAACATTATATGAGAAAAGGAATTTATTTGTTTCTTTAATGCATTATTTAATCTTTTATTATTATACCCGTGAATAACACACCACCAGGAAGACATTCCATCAACTAGCTTTTCTCCAGATTCTAGAAAAATATGAACTCCTCTAGCTTTTTTAACAGCATATATAGGATTTTTATCAATTGCTGCAGCATATGGATGCCAAATGTATTTTTTATCGTCTTTTATCATCTTTGAATATTTCTACATTTATATATTTTTTTATCTTTTAATGTTAAGTTTTCTTTTTCAAACCCTTCATGCATTTCATCATACAACACATTTTCCACAAGATTAAACGTTAAAGTAAATTTTTTTATTTTTTCAAATTTTTTTTGATAAAAATATGCTATAACTTTTTCTTTATCTTCATATTCTATTTGATAATCAAATTCATAACTATTCGGCAAAATATTTACAACTTTATAATTTTTGTATATTTTAAATAAGTGTGTTGAATAATTTTCAACATTCTCACACGATAATTTTAAAAAATTTTCTGAATTTGATGTTCTTGTAAATAAAACTAAACATATAAATAAAACTTTTCGATTCATATAGGTTAGATCATTCTTAATTTATATGTTATTTCAACAGATTCATTTAAAATTAAACAGCAGGAACATTGCTTTTTTACAGATAGTTTAATTATATTTTCTAAAGATTCTTTATTAATATTTTTTGTTTTAATATTATAAGTTAAATGTAATGTAGTTATTTTAGACAATTTTGCTTCTGGTCTATACGCTTCAACTTCTAGAAAATATTTTTCAATTTCTATCTTTTTTGCATTAGCCATAGTAATGACATCAAAGGAAGTACAACCACCTACACCTGAGATTAATAGCTCTGTTGGCCTTGCTCCATTATTATTTCCACCACTGTCAACTGGACCATCCATGCATATATTATTACCACTACCGGTTTTTGCAATGAATTTAACACCTTTATGCCATTCTATAGTCGTCTTCATATTATTTACTCTCTATTTTATTTTCTTCGTGGCTTGACCAAGCACTCCAAGAACCAACATACAAAACTCTCTCTTCGTATCCACAATATTCCATAGCAAGGACATTATGGCATGCTGTAACACCTGAACCGCACATATTTATAATTTGTTTAGAATTACCGTCAAAAAATTTACTAAAATTATTTTTTATTTCAGATTTACTTTTAAATTTTCCATCAGATTTTAAATTATTTTTAAAAGGCATATTAAAAGCCCCTGGTATATGTCCTGCTTTTTTGTCTATTGGCTCCTCTGTGCCTAAAAATCTTTCTTTGTCACGAGCATCAATAATACAAATTGACTGACTTTTTATTTTTTCTCTCAATTCATCTGTAGTAATAATATATTCTGTTCTATATGAATAAACTCTATTTCGAAGTTTCTCTTTTGTTGGTACTATATTATCTACTGGATATTTATTTTTTAACCATATTTTAAAACCACCATCTAAAACTGCGCAGTTTTTTAGTCCTACTAATTTTAACATCCACCACATCCTTGCACTCATTGAGCCATTATTATCATCATATATAATAATTTGTGAATTATCTGTAATATTAAAATTATTAAGAAATTTAGAAAAATTTTTTATATTTGGCAATGGATGTCTACCAGAAAAACTTGAAATTTTTTGGGATAAATCGACCTCTAAATCTACATAATGAGCATTTTTTATATGTTTTTTTTGATAATTTTGTAATCCTAAATTTTTATTAAGTAAATCAAAACGACTATCAAATATTATTAAATTTTTTTCATCAATAATGCTATTTAGATTTTCTGCCGAAATAATTGTAGTATACATTTTATTTTTTTTTATATTTATTGATATATATCACATACAAATAAAAAATTATTACAAACAAACCTATTAAAGATATAATTTGGCCTTGTGTTAAACTATCGACATTAGCAATAATTGCTGAAGCAAAAATTAAAATTGCTAAACCAAAACGATTTCTTTGCCAACCTTGCATATTCCCTCACGTTGTATGTTTTTTCTTTAAGCCATGTTCTACCGCAATAACGGCAGCCTCTACTCTAGAATGAATTTCTAATTTTCTTAAAATAGCTTTAACGTGGAGCTTAACAGTTCCATCTGATATTCCAAGATTTTTAGCAATTAACTTATTGCTTTGTCCTTCTGCCAACAGCTCAAGAATTTCACTTTCCCTTGGTGTTAAAGTACTTATTAAATTTGTAATATTTATTTCTGAATCATCTCCTTGATGAAATTTTGCCAATATTTGAACTAGGTTTGGCGCTACTATTGTTTCACCTTTTAAGACATCTTTTAATGCTACTACTAAAGCATCTGGCTCCATATCTTTTAATAAATAACCACTAGCCCCATTTTTTAAAGCATCAATTAAATCTTTCTCATCATCGCTTGTAGTAAGCATCACGACAGGTAATGATTTGTTTTTAGCCCGAATATTTTTTAGTACTTCAATACCAGAAACATTTGGCATTCTTAGGTCTAATAAAACTATATCTGGATTATGCTTTAAAATACTATTTAAGCCTTCATCACCATTACTTACAGATGATATAACATCAATGTCATGTCTAACCAATAATCTTTGTAGGCCTTCTCTAAACAAAGTATGATCATCAATAATTATTACTTTTATTTTCATATTAAAAAATTAATCCTTTTCGTTAAATGATAAAATAACTCGCACTCCCTCGCCAGGCTCGCTTTCGATTACTAAATGACCATTAATTTTTTTTGCTCTATCTCTCATAATACTTAATCCAATATGTTCACCACTAGCTTCATGATCATGTCCAATAAAGCAAGATTTTGCAATTCCAATACCATCATCTTCAATTATCAACGAGTATTTATTTGTTTCATATGACATCAATAATACTCTAACTATTTTTGCCTGAGAATGTTTTTTTACATTTGTTAATGCTTCTTGAGCAATTCTTTTAATATGCAGTTCATCATTTTTATTAATTTTAATAATTGGAATTTTATTTTGAAAAAATATTTTTATTTCTTTATTCTCTTCTTTAAAATTTTCTACTAAGTTTGATATTTCGCTAATTATATTATCTACTCTCTCTTGAGGTTTCCTAAAGTGTCCAATTAATTCTCTAATTTCTCTATTCGCAAGCTCAATGCTTTCTTCAAGTGTTTCAAGTTCATCTGTAATTCGTTTATCAGTATAAAGCTCTTCATTCTGCTGTTGTTTATTATTTTTTAAAAAAATAATACCTTGTAAACTTTCATCTAAGACCCTTACTTGAAGTTTTAAACTTGCCAATGTTTGAGCTAGAGAATCGTGCAGCTCAGAAGCCATATATACTCTTTCCTCCATGATTGCTAACCTGTTAGCCTCTCTGTTTGCTTCTTCTTTATATTTAGAAAATCTCTCAACTTGCTCGTTTGTCTTATTTAATTGATTTTCTAGCATTTCAGACACAATATTTAAATTACCACACAAGTTTTTTAATTCATTAGATTTCGAAATCTTAATTCTAGAATTTAAATCTCCAGACATAATATTTAACACCCATTGATTTAAATTTTTTATAAATTCTTCAATTTCTTTTTTACTCTTTAGGTTCGACATAATTTGGATCTTTCGGGTTTAGGAATATAAAGTTAAATTTATTTTTTTCTAACTCAACATAATCAATTGTCATGTCTTGGCATAAATCATAAGAAATACTTGAGATTACAAGTTCAATGTCATCGATTTTTAAAATTTGGTCATTCCCAGTTATATTATTATCAAATCCTATTGCGTAATGAAAATTTAAATTATCTTTTCTCATAACTGCAATTCTTAATTTATATCCTTTATTACTATCTTTTTTTATCTCATTTTTTATAACTGTTGATGCTTCTTTTGTAAGATTAATCATTTTTTATTCTCTTTAATAAAATTCATAAAATATTTTATCCATGGCATTTTTTTAGTATGCCTTAGATGAGAAAAATTTGCTAACATGTTTTTATATACAAAACCGTCTGATTTATTATCTATTCCATATCCTCTTTTCATAGTATAAGAAAAATTTTTTCTAATATTTTTTTTGAAATTAAGTTTTGCATAATGAAATTCATGAGCATTTATTAAGATTTTTTCTTTAATTTTCCAAGGATGTTTTTTTGTTGGAGTTAATTTTACATAACCTCTCCCAACAGGTTTATTAAACATACTTACATTACCTGGTATTACTCCAGTCATTTTATATTTTTTATTTTTATATCTTATAGATTCCGCTAAATACATTAAACCACCGCATTCTGCATAACAGGGGTAGTCTTTTTCGATAAATCTTTTAACTGAATTCATTAGTTTTTTATTTTTTTCTATTTTTCTAGCATTTATTTCTGGGAAACCTCCACCTATAAATAATGCATCAACATCTGGTAGGGTTTGATCTCTTTGAGAATCGATGTAAACAATTTCTGCACCATATCTTAAAAAATTTTCTATATCATCTGCATAATAAAATCCAAATGAAGAATCATAAAAGATACCTACCTTAATGTTGTTTTTATTTAATTTTAAATTTGATTGGTTAGCGTATATTTTTTTATTTATATTCTGGTTCTTATTTTTTTTAAAATTTATTCCAAATTTATAAAAACTATTTTTATCAATTGATTTTTCTATTATGTCTGAGATTTTACTTATTTTTTCATTTACTAATTTTTTTTCATTCGCAGGAACTAAACCTAGGTGTCTTTCAGATATTATAAGATCTTTATTTTTCCTTATAGCTCCGAGAACTTCTAAATCTGTGTATTTTTTTATTGAATTTATTAATTTATTTTCATGTCTATCATTATTAACTTTATTTAATATAACCCCTTTAATATTACATTTTTTTTCAAAATTTATATAGCCTTGTAGAAGTGGAGCTATTCCTCGCGTAATTCCTTGGGTGTCTATAACTAGTATTACTGGAACGTTTAATAAAATTGACATGGCAGAATTATCATCTTTTCCCGAGAGATCAAGGCCGTCAAACAATCCTTTATTGCCTTCAATTATATTAAAATCTGCTTTTTTGTTATTGTAAAAATTAAATATTTCTTTTTTTGTTTGCGTATTAAAATCCAAGTTATAACATTTTTGATAAGCTGCAGAAGCTAGCCAGCTCATATCTATGTAATCCGGACCCTTCTTAAATGTTTGAACATTATGATTTAAATTTTTTAGTAATCTTGATAAACCAATTGATACAATAGTTTTACCTGAAGATTTGTGTGCTGCTGAAACATACACACTATTTATACTATTAGCTTTGCAGACGCTCATCATCAAGACTGTCAGGTATAAATTCCAAACTTAAAATTCCTAAGACGAAGATAGCTAAAGCTATAGCTATTCCCCCAAAACCTAACATAAACTCATAAATACTAGGAATATATTTGGCTACTTCGCCATCACCAAATGAACTACTTTCTATATATCCTGGAAATATATCTAAAGGAAATGCTTGTCCAGATATAATAATGACATATAGCTGAACAAAACCACCAATTATCACTAATAAAGAAGAAAGTAAAAGTGTATTCCAACAATTATAAAATTTTTTAGAGGAAACTAAATATAAGGGTAATAATGTTCCAATTAAAATTTGTCCAATCCAAAATAAATACGTATATATATTTCCTTCAAATAATAAAAAAAACTCATAATCATGATGTGTTGTAGCATAAAGATTAGTTAGATGATATAAAATCGTAAAATAAAATACAGCCAGTATAAAGTACAACATTAGTTTTTTTAATCTTTTAAAAATAATCTCTTCCGTATTTACATCAAATGTAGTTTTAATATAGTAAATAGCTTGAATAAAAATAGCTGTTCCAAAGAGTAAAGACATAGCTATAAATAACGGGGCTAATATTGCACTATCATAGGCTTCTTTTGCTACTAAAAAACCAAAAATTGAGCCCGTGCCTGTTGTTAAAATAATTCTCCAAGCATATGCAAACATGCCAACCTGTTGAACAAATTTATTATACCTACCCTCGAACATCATCCATAAATAAATAACTACAATAAATAGAAAACCAGTATATAAAAAGATATTCCAAGCGAATATTGATTTAAAATTAAAAGTTGTCATTGCCACAATTAACCTGTCTGGCCTTCCTAAATCTAAAACTAGCACCATTAGTCCACCAACAAGTAAACCAATTGCTAAAAGACCTGAAAGCCTTGACAATGGTTTATATATTGAGACTCCAAAAACTGATGATATTGATGCAATATTTAATATTCCAGATGCAGCAACAATCAAGAAAATAGCAAAAACATGAGGGATGCCCCAAACAATTTGATTATTCATACCTGTTAACCAATGTCCTTCATGCTCTAAAGTGACAAAAGCATAAAAGCACATTGATAATAAAATAAACACAATTGATATCGGGTAAAAAACTTTTCTATCTAACTCAATTGATTTATATCTAATTAAATTTTTCATATTCCTCTATATCTAACTGCAGTATTTAAACCCAAGTCACTTCTTATTTCTTTTGCCCCAAATTCTGAAAGTTGTTTCGATATTTCACTTTTTGGATCATTCAAATCACCAAACAAAATAGCTTGATGACCGTCTTTAACGCAAGCTTCAGCGCAAGCAGTATTATTTTCACCATTATCAATTTTATGAACGCATAAATTACAACTTTCAACACACCCTTTACCTCTTGGCGCATGCGGTAGCTGATTTTCTAAGTTTTCATGAACAAAGGATCTTGCTTTGTATGGGCAAGACATCATGCAATATCTACATCCTATACACGTATGCTTATTAACAAGAACTATACCATCGGCTCTTTTAAATGATGCGCCAGTTGGACAAACATCAACACAAGGTGGATTTTCGCAATGCTGGCACATCATTGGCAAACTATATTTTTTCCCAGTGAATTCATTTGTAAGATTTAATTTTCTTATCCACTGAGTGTCAGTAGTAGGCCTTCCGAAATCTTCTATACCGTGCTCTTCATTGCATGCTGTCACACAAGCATCGCAATCTTCAGTACATTGATTTGTATCTATTAACATACCCCATCTTATTTTATCAGAAGCAGGTTCATCTAATGACCTTCCGTGAGCTATCTCTTGTAAAAAAACACCAGGCGCAATTGTAACTAAACCCACAGATACTGAATTCTTTAAAAAATTCCTTCTATCAAGTTTTATTTCATATTTTTTCATTTCTTTGAGATCTCTTCTTCAATTTTTTCATTATTAAAAGGTTTGGATGCATGGCAATCAAAACACTCCACTTGAGCTGCTGCTTTGATATGACATCCTGAACAAAAATGTTCTTCTGATTTAACGCTTGGGTATGTTCCATCAGCAGATGGCTGGATATGACAATTTATACAATTATTTAAACTATACTTTTTTGTTCTAATACCATCAACTACAGTATCATGACTTTGCTTATTAAGAAAAATATGATGTTGTGCACGCATTATGTCAGTTGGTTCTACGCATTTATCACCCGAAGCTATATCAATATTGTGTGAGATATTTTCATGTGTTATTGAAGTGCCACTAAAAAAAACTAATAGAAAAGTTAATAAAATTTTTATATATAACTTTTTATACATGCTGAATTTCTCCTCATAAATTCAGATAATATTGTATATTATTTTTAGACGTATCTAAATTAATGATCACCTAAAGCCATATCTATATAGCCTGTAGGACATACGTCAGCACATATATGACAACCAATACATTTTTTATAATCTGTATCGACATATCTGCCTGTCGTGCTTTTATCTTTCTTTACTCTAAAAACAGCATCTTGAGGGCAATAAATGACACAATTATCACATTCGAAACACATCCCGCAGCTCATACATCTTCCTGCTTCAGCAATAGCTTGTTCTTCAGTATAACATTTCATTCTTTCGTCAAAATTTCCAAGAATAGATTCTGCCTCTGGCCCAGTATCTTGCCTAAGATTTCTTGGGGTGTAAGGAAAGTGACCTAAGAACATTTTGTCAGTATTAATAATTTCTTGAGATGACCTATCTTCATAGTTGTGAACTGAAAAATCTAATTGGTCTGAACCCCAGTGAGCTCCTGGCTCATATTCAGATGGATTTAATCCAGATTCTTTTAATTTATCAATTAAATTAAAATGGTGAACATCAACTTTAGGTCGTTTTTTTAATTCTTTAAGATCTACTTGATCTAAATATTGATTAATGGTTTCTGCGACGATTGAACCTTGACCAATTGCAGTAGTTAAAAGATGAGGTCTAATAATATCTCCCGCTACAAAATGACCAGGTTTACCAGGAATAGAATAATTCTTGTCCGCGTCCATTAAGTTTTTACCATTGTTAAATTCATCTAGCCCATCTAGAACTCCACTTTGACCAATTGCTGCAACTATTAGATCAGCTTCGATTTCAAACTCAGTACCTTCTATTTTCTCTGGTCTACCTTCGTTCATTGTACATTTGGCCATTCTTAAACCACAAGCTTGTCCAGTTTTACTATCAATCAAGACTTCTAATGGCATTACTTCGTCAACGATTTTTACACCTTCTCGTAAAGCATCATGAACTTCTTCTTCAGTTGCTGTCATTTCGGATTTTTTAAATAATGTTGTTAGTGTTACATCGTTATGAATTCTATCTTTAGCTAGACTTTCGTCTTGTGAGCCATTTTCTTTCAAAATATTTTCAGGTCTGATCTCAACTGGCAAATCTTTTTTTAATGTTCCCATTCTTCTAGATGAACAAACAACATCAATTGATGTATCACCACCACCAATACAAACGATTTTTTTTGCGGTTACATGTAGTCTTTTTTGAGCAAAAGCTTCAAGATACTGTATAGCAGAGATACAATTTGGTGCATCACTGTTTGGAACTGGTAACTCTCTGCCTGTCCAACATCCTATTGCCCATAGGACTGCGTCATAATCTTTTTCTAGACTTTCTGCAGAAACATCTTTACCAATATGCGTGTTAAGTTGAACATCAATATGACCCATAGAAATTATTCTATCAATTTCAGGATCCAAGAATGCGTCGGGAGTTCTGTAGCTTGGAATCCCATACCTCATCATACCCCCAAGCTTGTCGTGTGAATCAAAAATTACGCTTGCATGACCTAACTTTCTTAACTGGTATGCAGCTGAAAGACCAGCTGGACCTCCACCAACAATTGCAACTTTTTTGCCACTCATCTTATCTGTACAAGAAAAAGTAAATCCTTTTTCTATAGCTTGATCACCTATATATTGTTCTACGCCATTTATTCCGACAAAATCTTCAACATCATTTCTATTGCAACCATCTTGGCAAGGTGCCGGGCATACTCTCCCCATCATTGAAGGAAAAGGGTTGGCTGTTGTTGATCTTCTAAATGCATACTCTTGCATCCCAACATCTGAAGGTGGTTTTTCAATTCCTCTTACAATATCTAACCAACCTCTTATATCTTCGCCTGAAGGACAGCTTCCCTGACAAGGTGGTGTTCTATGAACGTAAGTAGGACACTTATGAGATTTATCTTGCTGAAAGATATCATGTGATAAATTTTCGTATGTGTGCACACCATCTTGAAACTTTCTAAAAGTTAGTTTTTTTTCAATTACGTCTTTATTTGCTGCCATTTTTTCTCCCTTCCTTTAAATCCCTAAAATAATTATAAAGCACTATGCTGCTTCATCTATATCCCGTTGTGAGTGGTTTTTACCGTCTTTTTCTTCATTTTCTTCATTTTCATCGTTTTGTCCCGTCAAAATTATGGCATTACTAACTAGCTGGTGAACACTTACTATTTGATCCATAGTAAAGTCATAGTATGGGAATACTTTTGAGAATTGGCTTTTGCAAATAGCACAGATAGCTGCCATATGTGTTACACCATTATCTTCAACAACTTTTCTAAGTGCCTCCATTCTCGGAAGAGCTCCTTTTACACGAAGCTCCATTAAATCATCAGTAAGAAGCCCGCCGCCGCCGCCGCAACAAAATGTTCCTTCTTTAATTGTGTCTGAAGACATATCATAAAAATTATTACATACAGCTTTGATCACATTTCTAGGAATAGCAAATTGACCACCAGGTTTGTCCCCCATTCTTGAAGCTCTCGCAACATTACATGAGTCATGATAAGTGAGGACCATGTCGTCATTTTTTGATTTATCAAATTTAAGTTTGTTATCTTCAATTAATCCATGGGTTACTTCGCAAATGTGTTGTGGTATTGGATAATTTTGATCTAAAAAGTCCCAAGGACCCGCTAAAGTATTTAAAAAACTATATGCGACTCTCCAAGCGTGTCCACACTCACCAAAAACAATTCTCTTTACACCCAATTCTAAAGCTGCTTCTCTAATTCTCAACGCAAGTTTTCTCATATTTTCATAACTACCAATAAACATTCCAAAGTTAGCAGCTTCACTTGCATGGGAGCTTATAGTCCAAGATATTCCAGCTTCATGAAATACTTTTGCATAACCAATTAAACCGTCGACATGAGGTTCTGCAAAAAAATCAGCTGATGGTGTAACTAATAAAACATCTGCACCCTTTACATCAAGAGGAAATTTAACAGCTACTCCTGTATCCTCTTCTACATCCTCTTCTAAACCTTCTAATGTGTCTTCTAGCGCAGGGCCAGGTAGTCCTAAGTTATTTCCTATCTTATGAACTTTACCAATTATTTCATTACAATATTTTTGTCCCACACCAATAGTGTCCATTACTTCTCTTGCTGCCATAGAAATTTCAGCAGTATCTATACCGTATGGACAATATACTGAACATCTTCTACATTGAGAACACTGATGAAAATAAGAATACCAATCATCTAAAACTTCTTTAGTTAAATCTTTTGCGCCAACTAATTTTGGAAAATATTTTCCTGCAAATGTAAAGTATCTTCTATAAACTTTTCGATACAAATCTTGCCTTGCAACTGGCATATTTTTTGGGTCTGTAGTGCCAACATAGTAATGACACTTGTCTGTGCATGCACCGCATTTAACGCACGAATCTAGATAAACCTGTAGCGATCTATATTTACTTTGTAAATCACCCATTTTCTTAATTGCAACATCGTGCCAATCATCAACAAGTTCTCCAGGAAAACCAAGTGGTTCTTGGTGAGGCTCTTTAGCAATAAAAGGTTTGCTATGAGACATAACATCCCTTTGTAACTTTGGAATTATTGGGTACTCTCTGATTTCTGGTGTGTCAAATTTATTATCTGCCATAAAATAAAACCTAATTGTTATTAATTTTTTTCAAGTTCTTTTGCCCATTTTGCAATGTGTCTATTCTCTCTTGCATTATCAACTTGGTTTCTAGATGGGCTAAAAAATAATCCTGGTGCATGAAGTAATTTACTATAAGGAAAAATAATCATCAACAATGCAACCATTATCAAATGTGATATTAAGACTGGATCAGCAGGTATATTTTGAATATCAAAAGTTAAAAGCCCTACAAAAAACGATTTTACGCTTATTACATCAGCTCCCAAATAAAAACTCATAGCAATTCCTGTTGAAGTAATGCATAAGATCAAAACTAACATTAAGTAGTCTGATGGTGCAGATATATAACGAACCCGGTCTACAACAATTCTTCTAATTAATAAACCAACCAAACCAATAAACATTAATATTGAACCATATTTTCCAAAAGGTTGAATTATTAGCACCCAGGTCCATATTGGATCAATAAAATATCGCAAGTGTCTAAGCATATCCAAAAATAATCCAAAATGAAAAAGCCATCCAAAAAGCCAAGTAGCCTTACTAGATTTAAATAAGCTTTCAAATAAAACAACTTCTTTGGACATTCTGAAAATTACGCCCGCTTTTGTAATAGGTGCGGGCATAGTTGGAATTTTAAGAGGCGCTGGTGTTTTTGTATATTGTAGAACTTTAAAAACCAACCCATAAGCTAATATAATAAAAGCTAAATAAAATAATGCAGCTATTGAAATACTTAAAATAGATATCTGCATGCTTTGACTTTAATTTATACGCAACCAGTTGGTTTAGGTAATCCTGCATACTTACAAGCTTGTTTCGCAGGTCCATAAGGAAACAACTCATATAAATATTTACTATTACCTTTTTCTTTTCCTAATTTTTTACCAATTTGCTTAGTAAGAACTCTAACTGCAGGAGCAATTTGATATTCCTCGTAATATTCACGTAAAAAATTTATTACTTCCCAATGATTGTCCTCTAAAGCAGCGCCGTCAGCTTCCGCCATTGCATTTGCAATATCAGCATCCCAATCATTTAGATTTGCTAAATACCCTTCTTCATCAACTTCATAACTTTTTCCGTTTACTTCTAGTGCCACAATGACCTCCGGTTATTAAAAAATTTACTATAGCCAAGATTGAACTGAATCATGCTCAGTAGTTAAATCAACAAACTCATCATATCCAACAATCTCAACCCCATCTATTACATTATCTAATGATAATCCTCTTGCCTCAAGATCTGGCTTCAATGCATATATTTTGTATTTACTGAGCGAATCCATAATTAAATCAGAAAACTTTGTAGATTTCATAACTGATATAACTCCATCCTCAATAAAAAGCACACTACTATCATTAGTACACATAGCCAAACAAGAAGATATTGAAGAATTTTCAAATGGCGACTTATTTACTGTGTGTAACATACTCATAATTATATCCTCAAAAACTCATCACAATATCTTGTTGGTTCATAATTTCTGAAAGCTCATCTCTAGACACTAAATTAATCGAACTCTTTTCTGCGTAGTCTTCGTCTTCGTCTTCCCATACTAGTTCTTGTAAATCAGAAATTGATAAACCCCTTTCTTCTAGAGATTCTTTATCTATATATATTTTTTTGATTTCATAATCTCCTAAAGCCGAATATGTAGAAGAAAAGTTTTTCATGCCAATACCTTCGGTTTTTTGATTCTTCATCAATTGATAAACACCATCGTCAGTAAAAGTTAAACTTACGTCTTGATCAAAAGCAGCAGATATCAGCACAACTTCTAGAGACTCTAAAGCATAAATAGTCCCATATGGACTTTTTCTATTAACATACATAAATTTTTTAATTATTGCTTCTTCGCCCATCTTTAAAAATTAATCCCCAAATGTAATTAATCTGTCAGCTTGTATGCCAGCTTCAACCAATTGACCTAATCCTGAAATCCTAAATCCTTCTTCAATATTGTCAGAATCTTTGCCATTCCTCTCTGCCTCACCTTTATCTAAAATCCCTCTTCTTTGTGCAGCAGCCACGCAAACAACCATATCAATATTATGCTCTATAGCAAGAGCAGACCATTCTTTAGTGATATTTCTATCGTCCTGAGGTGGCGTTGCAAATCTTGTAGCATTATTTACACCATCGTTATAAAAGAACACGCGATAAATTTCATGTCCTTTTTTTATTGCAGATTTTACAAATTGAAGAGCAGTATCCGAAGCTTGATGTTGATAAGGTCCTTCATTAATTAGTATACCAAGTTTCAATTTATCTCCTCACAGTTAGTAGTATTTAAAATATTAAAATCTTATATGAGTAGATGCATTAAGACTATTTCTAGCGCCTTTCCAATTATTAATATGGAACTTTGTAAATGGCAACCCAGTCAATTCAAAGAATCTTGGCCAACCTATTCTTTCTACCCAATCGCTTATTCTTTCCCAATCTTTTGCATCATCTCTATATGCCCTTAAGATTTTTTTCACAATAGCGGTAGCTTCCGGCCATCTTGGTGGATTATTTGGAATACCTGCTGCAACTAGTTTTTGAAAAGTCGGCTTGCCTCTTGCATTAGAATGATTACCACCTACCCATACCGATAATTTTGTATGTTCAGCATCATTTATCTGCATAGGTGGACAAGGAGGATAACACGCACCACAACAAATACATTTTTTCTCATCAACTTCAAGCGATGGTTTTCCATTAACTTGCGCGGGTCTAATTGCTGCAACAGGACATCTTGCAACAACAGATGGTCTTTCACAAACATTAGAAACTAAATCATGGTTTATTTTAGGTGGTTTTGTATGTTGAACATTTATGGCAATATCACCTTGACCGCCGCAGTTAATTTGGCAACAAGAGGTAGTCATATGAACCCTATTTGGCATATTCCAACCTTTAAATTCATCAATAACTTCATCCATCATAGCTTTTACGACTCCAGATGCGTCGGTTCCAGGAATATCACAATGTAACCATCCTTGAGTGTGAGAAATCATTGCAACTGAGTTTTTTGTACCACCAACAACAAATCCATTTTTTTCAAGTTCAACTATCAAAGGACCAACTTTAGATTCTTGATCAACCATATATTCAATATTGCTTCTAATTGTAAACCTTACATATCCATCTGCGAATTTGTCACCAATATCGCACAATAGATTTAAAGTCATAACATCTAAAATTCTTTGTGTTCCAGCTCTAACAGTCCATATTGCATCTCCACTATGCGCGACATGTTTTAATACACCGGGACGAGGATCTTCGTGGTAAGCCCATTGTCCATAATTCTTCCTCATGACTGGATGCATATACTGAAAAGCATCTGGACACCCGGTTTCTATGGGTGGTCTATTTGCAGCTTTTTCGACTTGTTGTTCTGACATCTGTTTTCCTTATTTTTAAAAATTATTAATTAATTAAGCTTCTGCTGACTGTAAGCGCTCTTTAAACCATTTTTCAGCTTCATCATCCCAGCCATCCATTCTTACATACGAGCTTGTTGTTGGGTCTGCAACCATATTTGGATCTACTTCTAATCCAATACCATCTAGGAAATTTACCAACCCAATTCTTTCAATCATTTCTCCACAACGCTCATGTTCTAAACCATTTTCAGCCCAAAAATCTATGGTTTCTTCAGCTAATTCAGTAAGTTTTTCATAGTCTTCTTCTGTCTCTAATTTCATAAATGGAACTATAACAGTACCCATCAGATCTCCAACCTTAAGAGTTCTTTTGCCTCCCATTAAAACAGTAGCACCTTTGTCATCACCTGGACTTAAGGCTTTTGGCATAACATTTAAACAATGCATGCATTTAACACAGTTTCTATTATCAACCTCTAGAGTGTCATCATCTTTTAATGACAAACAATTTGTTGGGCATCTAGATATAACATTATCTATGACGTACTGTCTTCCTTTACTTTTTACAAAATCTTTAACTTCATCTTGATTCACTTTCATATCATCTTTCCAAGTTCCGATAATTGCAAAATCAGCTCTTTCAATTGAATTCACGCAATCATTTGGGCAACCTGAAACTTTAAATTTAAATTTATATGGTAATGCAGGCCTATGAACATCATCTGTAAAATTATTTAATAGTGTCCTGTGAATTTTTATTTCATCAAGATTTGATTGTTCGCATCTTGCAGCACCAACGCAGCACATACCAGTTCTTACACAAGGTCCGGCACCACCAAGGTCCCATCCATATTCATTAATTTCATCAAAAAAGTGTTGAGTATTTTCAGTTGTTGACCCGATAAACATTATGTTGCCAGTTTGCCCATGAAATGTTTGTAGTCCTGAACCATGTTTTTCCCAACTTTGACCAAGTTGTCTTAGCATATCGGTAGAATAGTAATTTCCTGCTGGCGGCTGAACTCTGAGTGTGTGGAATTCTTTTGATTCTGGAAAAGCATCACCAACTTCAGAAAATCTAGGAATAATACCACTTCCGTAACCAAACACACTCACTGTCCCACCTTTCCAATAACCTTTTCTAGTTTCGTATGAATGTTCTAATTGACCTAATAAAGAATTTGCTGTTCCAGATATTCTTTTATCTGAATGTTGGTCTCTTAATCTTTTGATACCAGATATAAAACTTGGCCAAGGGCCGTGTTCTAATTCATCTAACATTGGTGTAGTATGTTTGTCAGCCACTATGCTTTTCTCCTATGAATCTCATTAAACTTATCTAGTGATAACTTAATTTTATGAGTTTATTAAAATTAATGACACTGTTCTTTTGGGGTGTGCTTTATACCCTAATATATATCCCTTTAGTAATATATATCAAAAAAAAATATCATAACCCACTTAAAAATATATAATCTGTGTAACTATCCTATCAAATTTAATAAAAAATACCATATTATATGAAATCACCATTTATATTAGAAAATGAAACAGAATATAAGAACTGGCGTCAAACTAAGTTAGAGCTTTATCCTCTTAATATTAATAAATTTTCAATACCTTTAGATATAAATAATTTTCAAAAAAAGGATTTAGATCTAATTAAATTTAATATGAACAAATATAATTTTGCTCTATACAATTTTAAGTCAGAATTAACAAATAACGAACTAGAAAATTTTTGCACAATGCTGAATTTAAACAACTCTATTTCAAATCTTTTTTCAGATTCAAAGAATATTTCTGATATTAAAGATCATAAAGATACAAATAATAATCAAATAGGGGAATATATCCCCTACACAAATAAACCGTTAAATTGGCATACAGATGGCTATTACTATCCACTCAATAATTCTGTGAAATCATTTCTTTTGCACTGTGTTAATCCTGCACATAGGGGTGGTGAAAATCTTCTTTTAGACCACGAGATTCTTTACATATTAATCAGAGATCATAATCCGAGTTATATAAAAATTTTAATGGAAAATAATATTATGGGAATACCAAGGAATAAAAATAATGCAGAAAGCACAAATATAAATGGACCTGTTTTTTTTATTGATGATGAATATTCTTTAAATATGAG
>CACEJE010000006.1:10000-63243 GCA_902559815.1 uncultured Thiothrix sp. | reverse complement strand
TCAGCTCTTTTGTCATAAGTAGCAGCTCTTTCGGAATAATCCCAGTCAGTTTTCATGTATTTAATTTGTTATTATAAAAAATAAATTATATCATACAAATAATTCTAATTTTTATAATATTTGTAACTTGAAGACTTCAAAAAAAATAATATTCTCAACAAAATCAAGAAATCTTTTAAATCTAAAAGGAAAACTAAAAAATGCAGAAGTTTTAGATCAAGTTGTAATTACTTATATGCAATATAAAAAAGATTCTAATACTATATTGAGAAGTATTAAAAATAAAAAATGGGAAGATTCATTATTGATAGCTAGAAGCTCAACTAAATTAGAAGATCAAAAAATACACTCAAAAGCAGGAAAGTTTTTAACAGTTTCAAATATTAAAGGTGAAAATGAAATTAATACTGCTGTTAGAAAAATTTTTAATAGTTATGATGATCTTAGCCCAGAGGATGAAGTTTTCATTCAGCCATTCATTAAAAATGTTAAAAGCTCAGGTGTTATATTTACTAGAGATATAAAATATAATACACCTTATATAAAGATAAATTATGATGATACTAGTGGAAGAACTGACACAATCACTTCTGGGATTGGTAAAAAAAATAAATTATTTTGTTATCATAAGCTTCATAATAAAAAAATTAAGGGGAGTTTAGGAAAATTAATTGATCTAAGTAAAGAACTTGAGGAAATTTTTGATAATGATGCATTAGATATTGAATATGTTATTTCAAAATCTGGAAAAATATACCTTACCCAAGTTAGACCATTAGTAATTTCCTATTTGAGAAAGATTTCAGATAGTGAGCATTACGATATTTTAGTTAATATAAATAAAAGAGTTAGCAGTTGGTTTAAAAGACAACCATACTTATATGGGAAAAAAGCAATTTATGGTCTAATGCCAGATTGGAACCCTGCAGAGATAATTGGGAGTAAGCCAAGACCTTTATCTATTTCACTTTATAGAGAACTAATTACAAACTCAATTTGGGCGTACCAAAGAGATAATTATGGGTATAAGAATCTTAGAAGTTTTCCTCTTATAGTTGAATTTGAAGGAATACCTTATATTGATGTAAGAGTAAGCTTTAACTCATTTATCCCAAAACTTCTTGATGATGGTATTGCAGAAAAATTAGTTGATTATTATTTAAATAAACTGGAAAAAAATCCTGAGCTTCATGACAAAATAGAATTTGAAATAATTTACTCATGTTACACATTAGATACAGATAAAAAATTAAAAATCCTTGAAGATTTTAATTTTACTAAAACAGAAATAAAAAAAATCAAGAAATCTCTTTTATCACTAACAAACAACATAATAGATACAAACAATGGTTTATGGAAAAGTGATATTAAAAAAATTGATATATTAGAAGAAAAGTATCAAATAATAATGAATAGTAAATTAGATGATTACGGAAAAATTTACTGGCTAATAGAGGACTGTAAAAGATACGGAACACTACCATTTGCTGGTCTCGCAAGAGCAGGTTTCATTGCTATAGAAATGTTAAAATCTTTTGTTAATAAAAATATTATAAGTAAAACTGAATATAATTTATTCTTAGAATCTTTAAATACTATTAGTGGTCTATTGGTAACAGACATTAATAAATTATCTAAAAACCAATTTTTAAAAAAATATGGACATTTACGACCTGGGACATATGATATCTTATCTAAATCTTATAGCGAATATTATAATTCATATTTTAAATTTAAAGAAATAAAAAATACAAATAATAAAAAAAAATATTTTAAATTTTCTAAAGAATCTATCAAAAATTTAGACAGTTTCTTAGAAAAAACAAAATTAAGAATCAATGCAAACGAACTAATAACTTTTATCAAGGAAGCAATAGAAGCTAGAGAATATTCAAAATTTATATTTACAAAAAACGTTAGCTCAATATTAAATATTTATAAAGATATTTCAAGAAAACTTGATATATCAGAAGATGATTCTTCATACACTCATATAGGGTCAATAATGTCACTTAATAGCATTATAAGTGATCCAAAAAAAATTATTAATGCATCAATTCAAAGAAGAAAAAAAAGATTTGGTTATACTAAATTAATTAATCTTCCTAATCTAATATCTAGCACAAATGATATATTTTTTTATTATGAAAATGAATCAAAACCAAATTTTATTACACAAAAAAGTGTTATCGCAGATGTTATTGTTTTAGATAATAAAAAAAGTGCTAGTATTAAAAATAAGGTTGTTTTGATTGAAAATGCAGATCCTGGTTATGATTGGATTTTTTCACATAAGATATCTGGGTTTATAACTAAATATGGTGGATCAAATTCACATATGGCTATAAGATCAGCTGAGTTGGGTATTCCTTCGGTAATTGGTGTTGGTTTATTGTATGATAAATTAATTAATGCAAAAAAAATTAAAATTGATGCGATTGAAGAGAATATTATAATTATCAATTAAAAAAAATTATTATATCTTATGAAAAAAATCATTGTCACTCAAAGAGAAGATTTATTTGAAAATGAGTACCGAGATAGTCTTGATATAAGATGGATTTATTTTCTTGAAAAGTGCAATCTCATTCCTATTTTAATACCAAATAATATTAATCTTGCTAAACAATACGTGGATGAAGAAAAATATGTAGGGATTTTACTTACTGGAGGTGGCCTAATATCAAGCTTAGGTGGTGCAAGCCCAAGAGATGAAATAGAAAAATTATTAATATCTAAATCGTTATCTAATAATATTCCTCTTATTGGAGTGTGTAGAGGAATGCAACAAATACAATCATATTTTAAAATTAAACTTAAAAAAATTAATGGACATGTTAACAGTAAATTTGAAATAAATTATCAAAATAATAAAATAACTATTAATAGTTTTCATAATTATGGAACGGAAGATACAGCTGATAACTTAGTGGTTACTTCACGCTCATCAGACAATATTATTAAATCTATATCACATAAAGAACATAAAATTAAAGGTATAATGTGGCATCCAGAAAGAAATGATCCATTTAATAATTTTGACATTAAGTTATTTGGGGAATTTTTTGTATGAATGCTATTATCTTAGCGGCTGGCCGTGGCTCAAGATTAAAAAATCTAACAGATACAATGCCAAAATGCTTAATTGAAATAAATGATAAATCACTGCTTTCTAGACAGCTAGATATATACAATTCAATAAATTTAATCTCAAAAATAGCAATTGTTAGAGGATATCTTAAGGATCAAATACAAGATTATAGAATTAATAAATATTTTGAAAACCATAAATGGGAAAACACAAATATGGTGTCTTCATTATATTCTAGTAGAGAAATATTGAATAAAAGAGATAGTATAATCTCATATGGAGATATTTTTTTTGGTGAAAAAATTATAAAAGATTTAATTAGTGATCCTAATGACATAGTTGTAGCATATGATATTAATTTTAAAAATTTGTGGACTAAAAGATTTGAAAATCCTTTAGATGATTTGGAAACTTTTAAAATTGATGAAAATAATTTTTTGCTAGGCATTGGCGAAAAACCGAGTGAAATAAAAAATATACAGGGACAGTATATGGGGTTATTAAAAATAACACGCGATGGTTGGAAAACAATAAATAAGCTATTGTGTAAATTTAATTTTGATAACCTAGATATGACACAGTTGTTAAATATTGCTATAAAAGAAAAAATAAAGATTAAAGTAGTTCAAAATAGTGAGGTTTGGGGAGAAGTTGATACACCTAAAGATATCATGCTTTATGAGAATGAATATGATATTTAACATTGATGATTTTATTAATATGTTTTTTGAGTCTGGCGAAATAGCAAAGAAGTATCAAGCTATGACAGATATACCATATAATATAAAAAATGATAAAACCAAAGTCAGCGATGCTGATATTAAAATAAATGACTATATTAGGAAGTTCTTGAAAAAAAAATTTCCAACAATAAAAGTTTTATCAGAAGAGGATGAATTTAAAAATCAAAATCAAGCAATTCAAAGTAATAATTTTTTTATCATTGATCCTATTGATGGAACAAATTCATTTATTGAGAAAAAAGATTTTTATACAATAAATCTCACGTTAATTTATGATCAAGCGCCATGCATTAGTATAATTTATGCTCCAAATTTGGAATTGATGTTGTATGCAGATATTAATAATACTTATAAAGTTACTAAAGATAATGGAAATATCAATAAAACTCAAATTAAAAATAAAATTATAACTAATCTGGATAAACGTATAAAAATTATCACGACAAAAAGAGAGAAAGAAATAATAGAAATAAAATCTTTTTTATCGAAATATAATTTTTCATACGACTTTATGCATGTAAGTAGTTCAATAAAATTCTGTTATGTAGCACTTAGTCAAGCTGATGTTTATATAAGGAAGGAAAATATAAAATTATGGGATGTTGCAGCAGGTTTTCATATATCAAAAAATGCAGGTTTAAATGTTTTAAATACAAAAGGTGATAATCTTTACGAATATTTTTTGAAAAAAAAATATTTAAAAAACATTTCAAATAATGACTTTCGCATTGATGAGTTTATAATTACAAATTCTATTTTAAATTAAACTTTATAATATATTATTTTTGATATAACTTTCAATTTTATCTATACTAATATTTTCTATTGTAAAATCAGGCTGTTTTGGGTATTCAGCATCAATTGATTTGCCAACTACGTTGTTTTTATTATAAATATCTCTTGAATCACTTTCTAAGATTTTATTCATATCTCTTTTTATTAATATTTCTACATAGTTATTTAAATTTTTTCTATTCCATGAATGAATTTCTTTGATTAAAGAAATGGTTGAGACTATTACAGTTATATTTTGTTTAGAAAACAGCTCTGCTAGTCTTGAATAAATCATTGCAATTTCAAACCTACTTTCTTTAGAAAATTCGTTTTGTTTTTTTAATATTTTTCTTATTTGATCTCCGTCAATTATAATGCTATTAATATTTCTCCTATCTAATTCTTTTTTAAGAATATTTGAAAATGTTGTTTTTCCAACACCCGAAATTCCTGTAATCCAATATACTTTTGACATTTTTTATTTGTTTAGAAACTCACTTTTCTTTATGAACATAATAGTTATGCGATAATTATGTGCATTTATTAAAAATAATTAGATCGTTTTTCTATAATATTAATGCATATATCTGACATTTAATCAAATTATTAGTATAATTAATTAAGGCATAACAAAATACTATGTGTCTATCTTAAAATATTATATTACTTATGATAAAAAGATGCAGAAAAAAAGAGGAGTATAATGTCATTAAATAAAGTATTAATTACCGGATCAAGTGGTGGTCTTGGAATGCATCTAGCAAAATTTTTTGCTAATAAGGGACATGAAATAATATTGCATGGCAGAGATAAAGAAAAACTTGAGTCCTTAAAGATAAATATTATTAGAAGCGGTAATAAAGCAGAATATATAATTGCAGATTTAAATAATGAAAAAGATTTAGCTAATTTATGCGAGTATTCTTCAAGTGAGAATGTAAAAATTCTTATTAACAATGCTGGTATTATATGTCCAAATTTATCATTTTCTAAAATAACTGATGACATAATAGATTCTATGATAGTTGTAAATTTGATTGCGCCAATAAAAATTATAAACAAATTATCAGGCAACTTAAAATATGTAGTTAATATAAACTCAATGGTAGGAATTGAGGCAAAAAAAAATAGAACATTATATGCAGCTAGTAAATGGGGTTTGCGAGGATTTTCAAATAGTTTAAAAATGGAAGATAATCCTTATAATATATTAGATGTTTATCCTACAAATATTAAAACTTGGCCAGAAAGAGAAAATGCAATGGATGTAAATGTAGTTGTAAATAAAATATATGACTCAATGATATCAAATGAAGAAGAATTAATTTTAGACGGCAGAATAAATGATTACTAAAGAACAAAATACATTTTATAAGGAAAACGGCTATTTAATAGTCGAAGATGTTTTGCCAGAAAATGAATGTGATAATTATCTCTCGCAAATAAAAAAACATGCAAATAGTGACTTTGCTGCAATAATGAATCCTGATAGGTTTGACTTTTTAGTAGCTCAAAGTTTAGAAAATATTGTTAGCGGATTGAGTTTATCAGAAAGAGTTGAACATGTAGAGGAATGCAGAAAAACAGCTCAAGCAACTTTTGAAATTATGGCTAACAAAACTGCTGTGAGTATTTTAGAGGAATTACAAGACAGTAAAATTGTTGGCTTGATGTCACAAATGCTTTTTAAGGAAGCAAATACACGATACGCAAGCCAAGCATGGAATCCTCATCAGGATAACATTTACCCACAAAATAATTCTATTTTAAAAAATGGATTTACCACGCAATATTTAACAACAAATTTTTTTCTCAAAGATGCTAATAAAGATAACGGATCGCTTTATATATATCCTGGATCTCATAAAAAAGGCTTGTTTAATGCTGAAGCACATATTTCTTACAGAGAAAATAAAAATTCAAATCCTGGAAATAAAATACCAGAGAAATATTTGAAACAATTTGAAAAAGTTGATTGTAGTTTTAATAAAGGTGATTTATTAGTTTTAAATGGTAATTGTATTCACGGCTCTTATGCAAATAATTCAAATATATCAAGACCTTTGCTTTCTGTATCTTATATAAGTGACGGTGAATCTTTTATACCAGGGAAAAATGCTAAAAGAAAAGTGATAAGTCTTGAAAAAAATAGAAATGAATAAAGAAAATATATTATTATCCATACTTGTTCCTTCAAAAAATAAAAGTAATTTAAATGAGTTTTTGAACTCATTTGAAAATAACGCATCAAATCCAAAAAATTTTGAAGTCATAATTAATATTAATTATAACGATAAAATTATGATTGATTTTGTCAAAGATCAAATTAAGAATAGAAGTTTTAAAATCAAATATATTGAGTCACCACCTGGTTACTTTAATGGGCATGTTCATAATAATATGGCGCAGCAGTTATCAAATAAAAAATCATATTTTATTTCTTGTTTAACAGATCGAATGCAAATCAAAACAAAAAATTGGGATAAAATTCTTGAAAAATATATAAATTTTTATAAAGATGATATTTTTAGAATAACTTGTTCCGCAAATAATAATAGAAATTATATTGATTATTGGGAATCCTGTTTTGCTCCAAGCAATATTGTTTTTACAACGAGAAAGTGGATTGAAATTTGTGGAAATGAATGGAGTCCTGTCTTCTCAGCTGATGCTTTTCAACAATCAATCTCTTACTATATGATGATATATGATAATTTTTCTAGCTCTCATTTTAAAAGAGATATTAGTTTGCATGATTTAGATTTTGAAGGTCAATATCCTGAAGCAAAAAGTGAAATTGATGAATACGAAAGATTTTACGGTCAGCTAAAAGCATGGGATATTTTGGTTTCTCCAATTACGCAAAAAAATGCAAAAAAAAATGCTATGTTATTAATTTTAAATATACTGCAGAGAAAACATAATGATATATCGTATATTTCTAATAATTCTAACTATACACTATATAAAGATAATAAAATTTTTTTAAAATTAAATTTCAATGTAAATAATTTTAAGTATTATATAACTAACTTTTATAGAAAATTTTATTATTTAAATTATGCTGGTTCAGGATTTAAATTTAAAAATTATTCTTTGCTTTTTAATATATGTTGGTATTTAAATTACAGATATAAATGCTTTGATGGTTTAAAAGATTTTTATAATAGATTAGTATCAAAAAAATTTTGGTAATTTAAAAAAATTAATTCTCGCTCTTTAAATTAGATTATTTTTTGAAAAGCTCATCTTCTACTAATCCACAGATTAGATGACCAATAGTAATGTGCATCTCTTGTATATGATTGGTTTCCTTGCTAGGTACATTTATACATACGTCAGACAAGTCATTCATTTCATTTATAGACGAACCAGTTAAGCTAATAATCTTCATGCCAATATTTTTGGCAGTCTTTATTGCGCCCAAAATACTTTCACTTTTGCCACTAGTTGATAATGCAAAAAGGACATCACCTTGAGTGCCTAATCCATTTATCTGCCTTGAAAATACATTATCATAACCATAGTCATTTGCTATTGCTGTTAAGGCAGAGGTATCTACAGTTACAGCAATCGCTGGTAAAGGAGATCTATCAACTTTGTATCTACCCATTAATTCTGCTGCGAGGTGTTGAGAATCAGCTGCAGAACCACCATTACCACAAAAAATAATTTTATTTTTATTATTTAGTGCTGTAATAACTACACTAGCTGCATTTTCAATAGCAGAACTATTTTGTTTTAATTCTTCAAAATTCTGTGCGACTGAAGTTAGATAGTCTTTAATTGTTACTTTCATTATTTTCCTTATTTACTTATTATTTATAATACATATAATATCATCTTCTATTAATATAATTAAATATAATATTTATAAATGAACATAAGAATTCCATTAAATAAAAATACTATAGGTGAAGCTGAAAAAAAAGCATTAATTAAAGTTTTTGATTCAGGTTACATGACTATGGGGAAAGTCACCAAAGAGTTTGAAAAAAAATTTGCAAAACATCTTGGTGTTAAACATGCAATTTACGTAAATTCAGGCTCTTCAGCTAATTTGTTAGCATTCTCGGCAATACAAGATAATGATAAATTTAAACCAAAAAGTGTTAAAAATACATTCTTGAAGCCAGGGGACGAAATAATAGTTCCTGCAGTCACTTGGTCAACTTCAATTTGGCCAATTGCACAAACTGGAGCAAAGGCTGTATTTGTTGATAGTGATCCAGATACTTTACAGATGAATGTAGACGCAATCAAAAAGGCAATAACAAAAAGAACTAAAGCAATATGTATGGTTCATGTTCTTGGAAATTCAGGACATATAAATGAAGTCAAAGAAATATGTAAAAAGAAGAAAATTTGGTTAATAGAAGATACATGTGAATCGCTAGGTGTAAAAAATAAAAATAAATATTTAGGTACCTTTGGGGATATAGGTACATATAGTTTTTACTTTTCACATCATATTACAACCGTTGAAGGTGGAATGATTGTTACAAATAATGATTATATAGCAAATAAAATTATGTCTTTAAGATCTCATGGTTGGACAAGAGATATGAATAATTCGTCAGAGTATGAAAAGCAATTCCCAGACATAGACCCAAGATTCTTATTTGTAAATGTAGGTTATAATTTACGGTCAACAGATATGAATGCAGCTATTGGCTTAGTACAATTAAAAAAACTAGAAAAATTTAATCAAAGAAGACATGAGATTGGTAAATACTGGAATTCAGAGTTTCAATATTTAACAAAGAAAAAAGTTATACAACCTATGAAAATAACAAGAGGCGCAAAAGCTTCTTGGTTTGGTTTTCCAATAATATGTCAATCACAAGAGATCAGAGATAATTTAAGAACACATCTTGAAAAAAATGGAATTGAAACTAGACCCATAATTTGTGGGAATATGACAAAACAGCCAGGAATAAAAAATATTAAATATAGGATTTCTGGAAAATTATCTGGTGCCGATATTATAATGGATAGAGGTATTTTTTGGGGAAGTTCACCTGATATGACAAAATCTGAAGTTAAATATGTGGTAAGCGTTGTAAATAAATTTTTTGCTTAGATTTTATTTTTTAAAAAATCTTGATAAGTATTTTTTATTCCTTCTTCAATAGAAATATTTGGTTTCCAACCAAGTTTTTTTAACCTAGAATTATCTAAGATTTTTCTTTTTATTCCATCTGGTTTTGATTTGTCAAATTCAATTTTGCCTTTATAATTTACTACTTTTTTAATTATGTTCGCTAATTTTTTAATAGTAAATTCTTCACCTGTTCCTAAATTTATGGGTGAATTTTCTCTATAGTTTTCGATAATATGTATAATTCCAGAAGCCATATCATCAACATGAATAAATTCGCGCTTTACATTTCCTGAGCCCCATATATTTACTTGGTTTCTTTTTTTTATTTTTGCTGTATGAAATTTATTGATTAGCGCAGGTATAACATGATTTTTATTTTCATCATAGCAATCATTAGGCCCATAGCTAGCAGCTGGTATAATAGATATATGATTTGTTAAATATTGTTTGTTAATTAGTTCTAAAAATTTAACACCAAGAATTTTAGATATTCCGTAGCCTTCATTTGTTTCTTCAATTTTACCATTGAGTATTAAATTCTCTTTGAACGGTTGTTTACCTAATTTAGGATACATGCAACTTGCTCCTAGAAAAATAATTTTTTTACAACCATAGTTATGCGCGGAATTTATTATATTTAAATACATCATTGAGTTTTGATACAAAAAATCAGCGGGTATACTTGAGTTAAGTTGTATGCCTCCTACAAGTGCTGAGCTTATTATAATAGTATCTGGTCTATTTTTTTTGATCCAGCTATCAGTTTTTGTTTGATTTATTTGATCAAGTTTATTTTTACTTGATCTAAGTATTTGATATTTTTTATTAGTTGATAATTTTTTAATTAAAGCTTTACCAACCATTCCTGAGCCTGTAATCCAAATTTTATTTTTTTTCATTATAAAATAACCATAATAAAGCTGTTGTTACATACGTCATACCTTGGAACTTGTTTTTCTCAATAGCCTCTATCACTTGATTTTTTGTGAGCCACATAGGTTCCGGCTGTTCAATATCAATACTTTTTGGTGGCGCTATTTTATTTATATCGCTAATATAAATAATATTTAACTCAGAAAATCTATAACTGCCACTAACTGTATATTTTTTTAATAATTTATATGAATTAAAATTATAACCCATTTCTTCTAATAATTCCCTTTTGCAGCAATCTTCAAGGCTTTCGTTTTCTTCTATGCCACCAGCTGGAAATGTATAACTTAAATCACCAATACCATGCCTATATTCGTTATATACAAGAAGCTGGCCTTTATTATTTTCAACAAGAAGCATAACGGCATCATTAACTTCAATTCTATGGTAATCATCAACAATCTTACCATTTGGAAGCTTTATTTTATCCATATAAATTTTAATATAAGGGCTACCATCATACATAATAGTTCTTTTTAATAGCTCCCATTTTTTATTTTTCATTTTTTGCATCTCTTCTTAAATAAATGTAATAAATAAAAAAACCAGGAATTGAAACTAACATACTAAATATTCTATAGATAAAATATACAGACGCAAATGGTAGAAACTTATTTTCATTCATTATTTGCATTAATTGAGCAAAAGCAATTTCACTTACTCCAATATTCCCAGGCGATATAGGAAGAATTGTTAACACCTGAACAGATACACTTGATAAAATATGGCTAACAAACGATAAGTCTTCATTTATTATACTTAGCGAAATCAAAAAAAGCGAAAGAGCAATAATAAATTGAATAACTATAGAAAAAATCATATTAATCAGTATATTTAAATATGAACTTTTATAAAATAAAAAAGTATTTAAAATTTTAATTAAAATTAAGATAATTTTATTTTTAGTGTTATAAGTAAGAAGTTTATTGATTCTTCGACTATTAAGAAACTTGTAAAAAAAATATAAAAATAAAAAAATAGTTGAGCATAAAAATATATAATAAAAAGTAGTATAGTTAACAAAAAATTCTTTTAAAATAACAGATTCCTTAAAAACATTTGGAATAAAAAAAAGTATAATAACCAACATACAAATCATACCTAAAAATCTATCAAGCAAAACAGATAATACTATGCCGGTCTTATTACTCCTTTTTTTTGCAATAAAAAAAGTTTTAATTAAATCGCCAGCTACACCAAATAAATAATAGTTTAATGCATATCCAATGTAGTAAGCTTCAAAAGTTTCTTTATAATTTATATTTTTATTTTGAACTTTTAAAATAAAATACCATTTAAGTGAACCAAATATTAATATGAATATAAATAGTATAAATAATTTAATTAGTATTATAAAATCTAATTTTGTGATTACTGATAAATCTAGAGAATTATATTTAATTAAAAAATATATTAGTATTAAAGATATAAATATTTTTAATGCATTTTTTAAATTCATTTTTATTTATTTATCTTGATTGTATTCTTAATTAATAAACAACCTTCTCTTTTATTATTTTTATATGATAAATCAATACATTTATATTTTTTAAAATTGTAGTTATTAGTAAGTTTACCTTTAAAATATGAATACATAAGGTTTGCATAGAATATTTCCTGCGGATACTTAGATTGTTTTATTTTATCATCAAATATTTTTAAATTTCCTGACGTTATTTCCATGCTTCCATATGGATTAATTAAAAACATAGCATCAGACTCTTTACTTCTCTTTATTAATACTTCTTTTGGATTATTTTTTAGAATTATTGGCAAGTAGGTGTAATAAGTTTTATTATTTCCTTTTATTCTAGTTAACAAATTTGTAGTAAAAATATCAATATTCCCAGCTTTACTTAAATCAGGGTGCATAAATGGCAAATCTATAGCGGAGCTATTGTAATTTAATTCACTAGAACTTTTGTGGATTAGATTTGCAATTTTTGGTTCAAAAGAAAATTCTACAGGGTTAGCTATGTTCCCGCCAGAAACTATATTATAACCACTAAATGTACCGTCTATTTTTCTTGATAAGCTTAATGATTTATCACTATTATCAAAAACTAGGAAACTCGTGCCATTAATAATTAATGTAATTGATACTATTTGAATTAAAGATAGTATTGAAAAAACAGTTTTACTTATTTTATCAAGTTTCTGTATTGATAAAATAATAAGCATACCTAGTAAAATAAGTAGTATATAAGTTAAGGCAAATTTCCTAGATGTATTCGAAATTGTAATAAAAACAGGAATACTAGCAACTAAAGATGACGATAATACATAATAATAAATTTTTTTATCATCTTTTATTTTGTATAAGACTTTGTATATTAGAACAAATAATGACATAAAGAAGATTATTATGAATGGTAATAATCCAGAGAACTTTAATTGTTCAAAAATACGAATATAAAGATCGTAAAAAGAACTTGGAAAATTAAAAAAATAATTAACCAATTCATTAGCTTTTGCTACCTGTCCAAAATTTGTTTGGTAAATCCATATATAAAGGTCTCGCCATGACTCCAAATACCAAATAAATACTAATGATGCAAGTGATGTAAATATAATTACTACATATGAATTGTTATTCTGTTTTACAGAATTTTTAATCCACGAAAATAAATTTTTAAAAAATATAATAATATATGGAATTAACAATATAGATACTAATATAGAAAAATATTTAATAATAGTTATATAAAGTGCTTCAGCTTTACCATCATGTAAGGATTTAATTTGAGTTTTTGCGTCAAAGGATATATCTATACCTTTTACTAATGCTGCAAGCAAAAATAAAATAAAAATAAATTGTATAATTTTTATCAAATCATTTACTTTAAAAATTTTTTCACGGGTACCAAAATAAAAGAAACATAGCATTATAGGAAGTATATATAGAATTGCTTCAATTGGTCTTACTGTAAAACATATTGTCATTGCAAATAAAGCATATACTGCTTGCGTTTTGTTAATCATAAAATTTGATTTTATTAAGTGAAATAATGTTGCTAAAACTGCAGGCGTAAGTATTGTTTCTGCAAAAGCATGTGTTCCTCCAGGAAAAAAAGAGTTTGATATTGTTCCAATTATTACAGCTCCTAATAAACATAAAAACTTTGATGAACTTACAATTCGAAATATAAAATATCCATATATAGTAGTAAAAAATAGTGCTATGGAATGAATTGCAGCAAAAGTGAATAAAATATTATTTCCTGATAAGAGCATTAGTGGAAACAAAAATAAATAAAAAGAAACTGGCCTCCAAGGTTTTTCAGCATATAATGCATAAAAACCTCTATCGATATTACCGTCATAAAAATAATTTACTATAGTGCCGGCTGTTCCCATAAAATCAAAAGCATCAGCGACAGGTAATCCAATATTATTTGCATGCCATAAAATCATTAAAATTAATGGAATTATTGTTGCTATTAAGGCAACTTTTAAATCTGAGAATTTTTCAATTATTTTCATAAGATTATTAAAATATTTTATAGTGTAATTTTAAATATCTTTCTTAAATATAAACGCACAATAAATAAAGAAATGCATAAGCCAGCTTTAAACCAAGGCAGGGTACTTGTTCCTCCAATTCTTGCTGGTTCAGTCCCAGGTATTTCAATGTATTTATGTCCCTGTAAATTCGCATAAGCAGATAAAAGTGGTTCATAAATTAAATCCGTAGACAAATATTTTTTGAACAACCACTCTTTTGGTATTGATGTTTTATAGCCCTTATACATTGTTAATGCATCCGTTACTGGGTATTTACCTAAATATCTTATCATTTTTGAAAACATCCAGTTTCCAAATCCTGAAATTAAAGTATCGTCCTCAGATACTGCATCATCTAAATATCTAGATACAACAATCATTTCATATCCTTCGTGAATTTTTTTTACAATATCAGGTAGTTGCTCAGGAATACAATTATTGTCTGGACTAAATTCAATAATATAATCAGTGTCTACAATGCTTAACATTTCCATCATAGCATTTTGCATGCCGCGACTTTTTTGATTAACTAATGTGACATCTTTATACTTTGATATATATTCAACTGTACCATCAGTTGAATTTGCGTCTATAACAAGAACTTGATCAAATAGATTTCTATCAATTCTAGGAAATACTACTTGTAAACCTTCAATTTCATTTATAGTTGGTATTACAAGCGTAATCGTTGGGTATTTTTTAGTCATTTTTTTATATTATTTTTCCACCAACTTATTGTTTTACTTATACCTTCGTTTAAATTAGTTTTAGCTTCCCAACCTAAATCTTTTTTTGCTTTTGAGCAATTTAAATATAAATTAAACGGAATAGATGGTTTTGCTTTATTAAATTTAATTTTTATATTTTTTTTCGATATTTTTATAATATTTTCACATAGTATTTTAACGCTAACAGGTTCTCCAGAGCCACAGTTATAAATTTCGTACTGTTTTTTTTGCTTTCTTATAGCAGCTTTTATGAAATCAACAAGATCATCTGCATATAAAAAATCTCTTATTTCTTTCCCATTACCCCATACCTCTAAAGTATCTTTTGCAGTAAGAACTTTGGTAATGGTAGCACCAAAAACATGGCTTTTATCCAAATCATACTTGTCGTGTGGACCATATATGTTTGAGTGTCTAATTATTGTAAACTTTGTATCGCTTAGCATTGAATAAAATTTTGCTATTTTTTCTAAATAAACCTTTGTTTCTCCAGCTCCTTTATACTTATCTATTATTTTTCCTGTAAAATCTTTTTCTTTGGTTGCATTCTTTGAAGATGGGTACATAACAGTACAACTTGGAAAAATAAAGTGTTTAATATTATTATTATATGCAGAACGAAACATATAAGAATTTATAACAGCATTATCTGTTACATGAATATATGGTTTTGACACAATATCTTTTGAGCCAGAAGTTGTTGCTGCAGCTTGAATTACAATATCCATTCCTTTCATTAATTTATCAACTAATAATGGATTTCTTAAATCAGCTTTATGCCATTTAACATTTGATGATAATTTATATGCTGGTCTTTTAAATCTGACAGCATGGACTTCATAATTTTTATTTTTTGCTAAAGCGATTGTGATATTTTTTCCAATAAAACCAGTCGCACCGCAAATTAAAATTTTTTTCATAAATTTGCCTCTAAATATTGTATTATATAGCTAAATTTTAATTATAAAATAATAAAATGAATTTGAATAATAACACAACGAATTTAGATATTTTCAACTTTTCTTTACCACAAAAAAATATTGCTCAAAATCCAAAAAGCACTAGAAGTAGCTCAAAGTTACTTGTAATAGATAGAAAAACTCATAATTTAACGGACGATAAATTTGAAAATATAGATAAATATTTAACTGAGAATGATTTGTTAATAATTAATGATACAAAAGTAATACCTGCAAGATTATATGGTAAAAAAGAAAAAACACATGGCAAAGTTGAAATTTTTTTTGAGCGTGCAATTAATAAAAATAAATTTTATTGTCAAATTAAATCAACAAGAAAGCTTGCTATAAATAGTATCATAATTATAGATAATAAAATAAAACTTAAAGTAGAAGAAAATAATGAAATCTTATGCATTATAAGATCAGAAGATATAGAGGTTGGTGAACTTTTTCAAAAATTTGGCGTTCTACCACTTCCACCATATATTCGAAGAAAGCCAAATAAAAATGATGAAAATTATTATCAAACAATATTTGCAAAAAAGGACGGGTCAGTCGCAGCTCCTACTGCCGCACTGCATTTTGATGAAAAAATTAAAATGAAAATACAAAGAAAGGGAATTCAGATATCAAATATAACTTTGCATATTGGAATGGGAACATTTTCACCGATTAAAACAAATAATATAGATGAACATAAAATGCATTCAGAGTTTTTTTGTGTACCAAAAGATACATTAAGACATATAGAAAAATGTAAAAAAAATAATGGTAAAGTTATTGCAGTTGGAACTACGGTTGCCAGAGCATTAGAAAGTTTTTTTTCTTACAGATGTAAAGCAGAAATTTTTCAAGAAACAGATATTTTTATAAAGCCTGGTTATAAGTTTAAGGTTGTTGATTCTATAATTACAAATTTTCATCTTCCTAAGTCAACTCTATTAATAATGATAGCTGCATTTTATGACATTAATAATTTATTAGGCGCGTACGATCATGCAATTAAAAATAATTATAAGTTTTTTAGCTATGGTGATTCAACACTTGTATTATAATGATTAAATTTACTGTCAAAAATACTAATAAAAAAGTTAGAAAAGGTGTTTTAAATATTAATAATAATATTATTGATACACCTTGCTTTATGCCAGTCGCAACTGCCGCTACTGTTAAAACAATGACAACATCAGAAATAAAAAATTTTGGATATAAAATAATCTTAGCAAATACATTTCATTTGATGTTAAGACCAGGGGTCGAGATTATAAGTAAACATGGAGGTATTCATAATTTTATGAAATGGGATGGTTCAATTATCACTGATTCTGGAGGCTATCAAGTCTTTAGTTTATCGAAATTAAGGAAAATTTCTGAAAAAGGTGTAGATTTTATTTCTCCAATTGATGGGGCAAAAGTTTTTTTAGATCCGAAAAAATCTATTTCTCTTCAAGAGCAATTTAATTCTGACATTATTATGCAATTTGATGAATGTACACCATATCCTGCCGATAAAAAAACTGCGGAATCTTCACTAGATTTATCTTTAATATGGGGTGAAAAATCTAAAGCCTCTCTTACAAAAGAAAAGAGCAATCTTTTTGGAATAGTGCAAGGTGGAATATATGATGATCTTAGAGATAAATCTCTAGATGGCCTTATTAATATCGGTTTTGATGGATATGCTATTGGAGGATTATCTGTTGGCGAAACCTCTGAGGAAAGAAACAAGGTATTAGATAATATTACGCATAAGATGCCAAAGGATAAGCCAAGATATTTGATGGGCGTAGGGACTCCTGAAGATATTGTAGAAGCGGTGATAAGAGGGGTTGACATGTTTGATTGTGTAATTCCCACAAGAAATGCTAGAACGGGCTTTTTATACACAAAAAATGGCATTTTAAAGTTAAGGAATAGTCGCTACAAAGATGATTTGAGCCCTATTGATAAAGATTGTCAGTGTTATACTTGTAAAAATTACTCGAGATCTTATTTAAAGCATTTGGATAATTGTAAAGAAATTCTTGGATTAAGACTAAACACAATACATAATTTGTATTATTATCACAATCTGATGGAGCAAATTCGGGAGTCGCTCACGTTAAACAAATTTGATGACTTCGTAAAGAATTTTTACCAATTAAGAAATAATAAGGACAACTACTAGAAGAGAAATAATATGAATATAATAAATAACGCATATGCTCAATCTTCGTCTGCTGATGGCGGGATGAGCATGCTAATTATGGTAGGTATATTTTTTATTATTATGTACTTTATGATAATTAGACCTCAAAATAAAAGAGTAAAAGAACATAATAAGCTTATAGAATCATTATCTAATGGGACAGAAGTCGTTGTATCAAACGGTATTATGGGAAAAATTATCAAAATAAAAGATGATATTATAGAGTTAGAAGTTTCAAACGGAGTTAATATAAAAGTTCGAAAAAACTCAGTCACGACAGTATTACCTAAAGGGTCAATATAAAATATATGAAATTACTCTCTTTTAAGACTGTTATAGCTGTTTTTATTTTGGTTTTTAGTATCATTTACTCTTTGCCAACATTTTATAATCAAGCACCAGATTGGCTTAATTCGGTTAATGCTAAGAAAATGAATTTAGGCTTAGATTTAAAAGGTGGTGTTCATTTCCTAATGGAAGTTGATTTAGATGAGGTAGTTACCACAAAATCTAAAAAGTTATCAAATGATATTAGATCTCAATTAAGAAATGAAAAAATAAGATATAGAAATTATTCATATCAAAAAACAAATATTGAAATTCAATTTGCTAATCAAGAATCTTTTGAGGAAGCGGCGGAGCTTATTAGCAAAAATTATCAAGATACATTTGATTTAATTAGTTTAAGCGATAATAAAATGAAACTTGTTATTTCCGAAACTGCAATCAATGAACTTAGAATTGCTGCTATTAAACAAAATACAACAACTCTAAGAAATAGAGTAAATGAATTAGGCGTTGCTGAACCTATTGTTCAACAAAGTGGCAAAACAAGAATTGTTGTTGAATTACCTGGTATCCAAGATACAGCTAGAGCAAAAGAAATTCTTGGGGCTACTGCTACATTAGAGTTTAAAATGGTTGACGAAGAATCTGATCCATATGCAGTAGAGGAGTCAAATCAAACATCATTAAGTTCTAAATTATATTATGATGAGGATGGAGATCCAATTCTTTTAAAAAGAAACATAATATTGACAGGTGAAAATATTGTTGATGCATCTTCAGGTTTTGACAGAAACTCGAGGCCATCGGTAAATATAACTTTAGATGGCCCTGGCGCAAAAAGATTCGCTAATACTACCGAGGATAACATTGGCAAATTAATGGCAGTACTTTTTATTGAAAGCAAATCTGAAAGAAGATTAATTAATGGTAAAGATAAAAGGATTACTAAAAAATATGAAAAAATTATTAGTATTGCAACTATTCAAGAGAGACTTTCAAAAACATTTCAAATAACTGGTTTAGATAGTCCCAAACAAGCTAGGGATTTAGCGTTATATTTAAGAGCTGGATCAATGGCTGCACCAATGTACATTATAGAAGAAAGAACTGTCGGCCCAAGCTTAGGAGCTGACAATATTGAAAAAGGAAAAATTTCTGTAATTATTGGCTTGATTTTAGTATTAATATTTATGATCTATTATTATAGAGTTTTTGGTTTATTTGCAAATACAGCATTAGTATTAAATTTATTAATAATCATATCTGTAATGTCTTTAATCGGAGCAACCTTAACTCTTCCAGGTATTGCTGGCATAGTATTAACAGTTGGTATGGCCGTTGATGCTAACGTTTTAATTTTTGAAAGAATAAAAGAAGAAATTAAAAATGGATCAACGCCGTTAGCATCTATAGAACTTGGCTACAAAAAGGCTTTTTCAACTATTGCAGATGCTAATATAACTACATTGATTGCTTCAATAATTTTATTTATTTTTGGCACTGGTCCAATTAAGGGTTTCGCTGTAACTTTATCTATTGGAGTTATTTCATCAATGTTTACCGCAATTGTTGTTACGAGAATTTTAGCTACTTTAGCGTATGAAAGAAACTTAGAACTTAAAATAAAAAAATTAAACATATGAAAACAATAAACATAAATTTCAATTTTATGAAATGGCACAAACAAGCCATTTATATTTCTTCTATATTATTGGTAATATCATTTATCAGTATATTTGTAAGAGGTATAAACTATGGTATTGATTTTAATGGTGGCACCATTATTGAATTAGGATTTGAATCAAAAGCACCTATTGAAGAGATTAGAGATCACTTAAAAACAAATAATTTCAAACAATCTTCTGTTCAATACTTTGGATCAAAAAAAGATATTCTAATAAGAATGCCAAATATTGTCTCTGAAAATGAAGCAACATTAAGTAACACACTTGTAGAGGACTTAAATAAAAAATATTCTTTTTCTCTAAAAAGAGTTGAATACGTTGGTGCTCAGGTTGGAGATGAGCTTAGAGATCAAGGTATACTAGCTGCATTAATTGCTTTATTTCTTATAATGATTTATATAGCTCTAAGGTTTGAGTATAGGTTTTCTGTTGGGGCTATTTTAGCTTTGTTGCATGATATATTTCTTATTATTGGTATATTTTCTATAACTCAAATTGAATTCAACCTAAGTGTTTTTGCTGCGCTTCTTGCAGTAATTGGTTATTCATTAAATGACACAATAGTTGTATTTGATAGGATAAGAGAAAATTTTAAGGCTTCAATTATAGAAAATGTTAATACTGAAACAGTTACAAATGATTCTATTAATCAAACATTATCTAGGACGTTGATAACTTCCTTAACAACATTGTTAGTTTTATTTTCACTGATTTTATTTGGTGGTGAGGTTCTTTTTGGTTTTTCTTTTGCTTTAATTATTGGGGTAATTATTGGGACTTACTCATCAATATACATTGCCAGCTCGACATTACTTTTAATGAATATTTCTGTTAAAGATGTGACAATCGAGGTTGATGAAGATAGGCCTTAAATATTTTATATTAATTTTTCAGATAAATTTTTAATTATTTCTTGGTGTAAGTTAATATTCGCTGCAAGCACATTACCATTTTCAAAATATTTTTCAGTATTATTAATATCGCTTATATGTCCTCCTGCTTCAGTAACAATTATTGATCCTGCAGCAATATCCCATGGTTTTAAATTGAATTCCCAAAATCCATCAAGACGCCCACAAGCTACATATGATAAATCTAGTGCAGCTGCACCTAGTCTTCTAATACTTCCACATCTTGCATCCATAAGAGTTTTTAGAGTTTCAATATAAACACCAGCGTGATCTTTCTTTCTATAAGGTATTCCAGTACCAAAAACTGATGTTTTTATAGATTTAGCAGCTGATACTCTAATTTTTTTATCATTCATCAACGCACCTTTTCCTTCTTCCGCAGTAAATAATTCATTTTTAAAAGGGTCATAAATCACACCAAGGATTGGTACTTTGTTTTTACATAACCCTATTGAAATTGCAAATTGAGGAATACCGTGAATAAAATTTGTAGTCCCATCTAATGGATCAATGAACCATTCATACTCAGACTCAATTAAATTAGAACCACTTTCTTCAGCAGTGATTTTATATTTTGGGTATGCTTTCATCAAGGCAGTGGTAATTATTTTTTCAGATTCTTGATCAGCTTCGGAAACATAATCATTAAATCCCTTTTCTTGAATTTTTAAATTTTCAAGCCTTGAATAAAATCTCATTATTGATTTTCCGGCGGCTAGAGCAGCATTAATTGCAATATTTAACTGGGGGCTATTTGAACTATTCATAAAAATCTTTTTTTTAAGATAAATGATTAATGTTACTATAATACATAATTACTTACATTATCATATAAATATTATTTACATTATGAAAGATTTTTCGAAAATAAAAATTATTTTAGTAGAAACTAGCCATCCTGGAAATATTGGTTCCGTAGCTCGCGCAATGAAAACAATGAGTTTTAATAATTTATTTTTAGTAAACCCAAAATGTAAAATAAATGAAATATCATATGCTATGGCTTCAAATGCTGGAGAAATTTTAGATAATGTAATTATTTCAGAAGATTTACTAGAGGTTATAGGGGATTGCCAATATATTATTGGAGCAACAGCAAGACAAAGAGATATACCAATTGAGATAATTAACCCGAAAAGATTTGCGGAAAAAATCAGCATATATAATGATGAGAAAATTGCAATTCTTTTGGGTAATGAGGCTAGGGGTTTAACTAATGAACAATTGTCATTATGCACACAAGGATTACACATACCGTCTAATAAAGATTACTCAAGTTTAAATATAGCATCTTCACTTCAAATAATTTTATATGAAGTTTTTTGTAAGATTGGTAATAATAAATCAGATATAAACAAAATTACAAAATCTGATTTAGCATCAAATGAAAAATTGATTGGATTATTTGGTCACATAGATGGCTTACTAAGAGATGTAAATTTTATTAAAGACGATAGGCCAATGATTATAAGAAAAATTAATCATATTTTTAAAAAAGCATCACTCACTGAGGAAGAAATAAATATACTTCGTGGGATTTTAACCGCAATTGAGAAGCATTCTCAATAAAATCAATAATATACAGCTAAATAATAGTTGACAAGATTAGTGGGTTAAATCATCATTGCAATATTAGTAAATTATGACTTATTAAAATATGAAGTTAACAACTAAAAGTAGATATGCAGTTACAGCTATGCTTGATATAGCTTATTATAACCAAGGTAGCCCTGTATCATTGCCTGATATTTCAGAAAGACAGAATATTTCTCTGTCTTACCTTGAACAATTATTTTCAAGGCTGAAAAAAAGTGGTCTTGTTCAAAGTATCAAGGGACCTGGTGGTGGGTATAAGCTTTCTAAGCGAGCTGATGACATTGTAATTTCTGATGTAATCCAGGCTGTTGATGAAAATATTGAAACAATGGCTTGTAGTGGAAAATCAAATTGTAATAATAATCGTCAATGTTTATCACATAATTTATGGGAAGATTTAGATGAAGAAATAAAAAATTATTTATCAGATGTTACCTTGCAACAAGTTATTTCAAAAAATAATAGTAATGTTAAAGAAATTAAATTATCGGAGTATTAAATGAAGGATTCAAAAACACCAATTTATTTAGATTATGCATCAACAACACCAATAGACAAAAGAGTTGCTGATAAAATGTTAGAGTTCATGACTATGGATGGCAAATATGGAAATCCTGCGTCTAGATCTCATGCTTTTGGGTGGGATGCCGACGAGGCAGTTTCTGAAAGCAGAAAACATATTGCTGATCTTATTAATGCAGATCCAAGAGAAATTGTTTGGACAAGTGGTGCAACAGAGTCAGATAATCTAGCCATAAAAGGAGCTGCACACTTCTATCAAAAAAAGGGTAAGCACATAATAACTGTTAAAACTGAACATAAAGCAGTGTTAGATGCTTGTAGACAGCTAGAAAGAGAAGGTTTTGAGGTTACATATATGGAGCCAATGGAAAGTGGTTTAATTGATCTTAAACAACTTGAGTCAGAAATTAGGGAAGATACTATCTTAATATCTATTATGCATGTAAATAATGAAATTGGAGTGATTCAGGATATTGAAAAAATTGGCGAACTAGCAAGAAGTAAAAATATAATTTTTCATGTAGATGCTGCACAAAGTGCCGGCAAAATTGAAATAGATTTAGAAAGAATGAAGGTAGATTTGATGAGTTTTTCAGCTCATAAAATATATGGACCAAAAGGCATAGGTGCATTATATGTAAGAAGAAAGCCTAGAGTAAGATTAGAAGCACAAATACACGGCGGCGGACATGAAAGAGGTCTTAGATCTGGCACTTTACCAACTCATCAAATTGTTGGAATGGGTGAGGCATTTAGAATTGCAAAGGATGAGATGAAAAAAGATTATGATAGAATTTCACAATTAAGAAATAGACTATGGAATGGTGTTAAAGATATGGAAGAGGTATATCTAAATGGTGATTTTGAAAACAGATACCCGGGCATTATGAATATAAGCTTTAATTATGTTGAAGGTGAGTCTTTAATTATGGCAACAAAAGATATAGCTGTATCAAGTGGCTCTGCTTGTACTTCTGCTTCCTTGGAACCTAGTTTTGTTTTAAGAGCAATAGGAAGATCTGATGAATTAGCACATAGCTCATTAAGAATGTCTATTGGAAGATTTACAACTGAGCAAGATATAGATGCGACAATAAATACTGTTACAAAAGCTGTGGAAAAATTAAGAGCATTATCACCTTTATGGGAAATGTATAAAGATGGAATAGATATAAGTAAAATTGAGTGGGCAGCTCATTAAAAAATAATTAATTAGGAGAAACAGAGATGGCATACGGAAAAAAAGTTTTAGATCATTATGAGAATCCAAGAAATGTTGGGACATTAGACAAGGATGATAAGTCTGTTGGAACTGGCATGGTAGGAGCTCCGGCTTGCGGAGACGTAATGAAATTACAAATTAAAGTAAATGATGATGGTGTAATTGAAGATGCAAAATTTAAAACATATGGTTGTGGCTCAGCTATAGCTTCTTCAAGTTTATTGACAGAATGGGTTAGAGGTAAAACTGTTGAACAAGCACAAGAGATAAAAAATAGCGAGATTGCTGAAGAACTGGCATTACCACCAGTAAAAATTCATTGTTCAGTTTTAGCTGAAGATGCTATTAAAGCTGCTGTAAATGATTATTATGAAAAAAATAATAAAAAGGAAATAGCTTAACTAAAAATGGCAATAACTATAACAGACAATGCAGCAAGCAGAGTAAAAACTTTCCTAAATAATAGAGGTAAAGGTATAGGTCTTCGACTTGGTGTCAAGACAACAGGATGCTCAGGAATGGCATATGTAATTGAGTTTGCAGATAAAGTTGACAAAGATGATACAGTATTTGAAGAAAAAGGAATAAAGATTGTAGTTGACCCAAAGTGTCTATTATACTTAGATGGCGCGGAACTTGACTTTGGAAAAGAAGGATTAAATGAAGGCTTCAAGTTTATTAATCCAAATGAAAAGGCAAGATGTGGATGCGGTGAAAGTTTTAGTGTCTAAATAAAAAATAATATTTAATTTTTACTGGTAATTTCACATGGCAATTGATTTTAATCAAGATTATTTTCAACTTTTTGAAATAAATTGTTCTGTAGAGATTGACGAAGAGAAGTTAGAAAAAAAATATTTAGATTTTCAAAAAAAATTTCATCCTGACAAATTTGTAAACTCAACTGACTACGAAAAAAGACTATCTCTGCAAATTACTTCTTATATTAATGAAGCGTATGAAACATTAAAAGATGAATATTTAAAAAGTTTATATCTCTTAAAAATAAAAGGATATGAAATTAACGATCAAAATAACACAATATCAGATCCAGATTTTTTAATGCATCAAATGGAGTTAAGAGAAGAACTTGAGAATTTAAAAAAAACTAAAAACAAGATAGAAAAAGATAAATTTACAGAAAAAATTATTGATTTAAAAAAAAATTGTTTATTAGATTTTACAAAATATTTTAAAAACGAAGCATTTGGTGATGCTTCAAAAAAAATAAAAAAAATGAAATTTTATATATCAATTGAAAATGATATAAAGAAAGACGGTTAATAAATATGGCTCTATTACAAATATCAGAACCTGGTAAAACAAAAGACCCGCATGACAAAAAGTATTTTGTTGGAATTGACCTTGGCACAACTAACTCTTTAATATCATTAGTTCAGAATGGCTCTCCTACTATTTTAAAAGATCAAAATGATAATGAATTAATTCCATCTGTCGTAAATTATACGAAAGAAAATATTTCTATAGGAGTTCCTATAAAATCTGACGATGCCATAACTTTTAGATCAGTAAAAAGGCTCATTGGTAAAAATTATAAAGATTTTGTAGATAATAAATTTTTTTCTCCTTGTGAAATCATAAGCGATGACAACATTATTAGGTTTAATGTTTATAATAAATTATTAACCCCTATAGAGATATCTTCTGAGATTCTAAAATTTCTAAAAAAAGTAGCAGAACTTAGCTTGGCCGGAGAAATTGCTGGTTGCGTTATAACTGTTCCAGCATATTTTGATGACTCACAAAGGCAAGCTACAAAGGATGCTGCAACACTTAGTGGGTTGAATGTTTTAAGATTATTAAACGAACCAACTGCAGCAGCTTTAGCCTATGGTCTAGAAAGAAAAACTAATTCTAAAATCATGGTTTATGATTTAGGAGGTGGAACTTTTGATGTTTCAATCCTTGATTTAAAAGATGGTATTTTTAAAGTTCTTTCCACAGGAGGTGATAGCAGTCTTGGCGGCGATGATTTTGACCATTTACTTGCCGCATTTATAGAAAATAAGCTTAATTTAAATATTGATAAAAATAAAAAACACGAGCTTTATTTATATGCCAAAAAATTAAAAGCTTTATTAACATCTAGGGATTCAGTGAAAGTTAATCTTATTGATATTGGAATTAAGAGCGAGAGTCTTGTTATAACAAAAAATGATTTTAATTTATTGATAAATAATTTATTGCAAAAAACTTTAATAATAAGCAATAACGTTTTGGTTGACTCAAATTTATCAATTAAAGATATTGATGAAATTGTTTTAGTTGGAGGCTCAACCAAAACCCCTTATGTTAAAAAAGTTATAGAGGATTATTTTAATAAAAAACCGTTGTCAAATATTAATCCTGATAATGTTGTGGCAATTGGCGCAGCTATTCAAGCAGACCTCCTTTCAGGAAATTCACAGGAGGAATTATTATTATTAGATGTTACACCTCTTTCATTAGGTATTGAAACCATGGGAGAATTAGTAGAAGTCATCATACCAAGAAATAGCACAATTCCTGTTACGAGTAGTAAAGAATACACAACCTTTAAGGATGGGCAAAATGCTATGAGTATTCACGTAGTTCAGGGAGAAAGAGATGTTGTAAGTGACTGTAGGTCTCTAGCAAAATTCACACTTAATGATATTCCGCCGATGGTTGCTGGAGCTGCAAGAATAAAAGTTGAATTTCAAATAGATGCAGATGGTATTTTAAATGTAAGTGCAATAGAAACTATGACAAGTAAATTCACATCTATAGAAGTAAAACCATCATATGGTATTAGTGATAGAGATATTGAAAATATGTTAAAAGATTCTTTTGATAATGCTGAAAAAGATATAGAAAAGCGTCATCTTAATGAAGCAATAGTTGAAGCAGAAAGAGTAATACTTGCAATTGATTCAGCTCTTGACTTAGATGGTGATAATTTATTAAATAAAAATGAATATAAAGAAATATGTGTTGCAAGAGATAATTTAAAAGAGAAAATACATTCTAAAAATAAAGATATGATTACAGAAGCAATAAAAAATTTAGAAAAAAGGTCTGAAGAATTTGTTTCCAGAAGAATGAATTCAAGCATTAAAAGTATTATGAAAGGAAAAGAAATCAAGGAGTATAGTTAAAATGCCAAAAATTAAGTTTTTACCACATAAGGATCTTTGCCCAAATGGATTAGAAATAGAGGCAAAGGAAGGTGAAAGTATTTGCGATATAGCATTAAAAAATAATATAGAAATAGAGCACGCTTGCGAAAAATCTTGTGCCTGCACCACTTGCCACGTATATATTCGAAAAGGTTTTGAATCTCTTGAAGACTCAACTGAAAATGAGGACGATATGCTTGATAAGGCTTGGGGATTAGAGCCAGATTCAAGATTAAGCTGCCAAACTTTAGTTGGAAAAGACGATTTAGTTATTGAAATACCAAAATATACTATTAATATGGTTTCAGAAAATCATTAGAGGTAAAAAATGAGTTTAAAATGGGAAGATAGTTTAGAAATCGCGATTGAGTTATGTGAAAAATATCCTGAAGTCGATCCACAATATATTAGATTTACTGATCTACATAAGTGGATATGTGATCTTGATAGTTTTGAAGATAATCCTGAAAGGTCAAGCGAAAAAATTCTTGAAGCTATTCAAATGAACTGGATAGAAGAAGCAAATTAAAAAAAAGGAGAAAAAAATGCCATTAGAAAGAACACTGTCAATAATAAAACCAGATGCCGTAAGTAAGAATGTTATTGGCAAAATTATACAAAGGTTTGAAGAGCAAAATCTAGAAATAGTAGCAACAAAAATGCTTCATTTATCTAGAGAAAAAGCAGAGGGCTTTTATGATATACATAAAGAAAAACCGTTCTTCAATAAATTAGTTGACTTTATGACTTCTGGGCCGGTAATTGTTCAGGTTCTTGAAGGAGAAAATGCAATTAGTAAAAATAGAGAAATAATGGGAGCAACAAATCCAACAGAAGCAAAAGATAATACGATCAGGAAAGATTTTGCAAATAGTATAGACGAAAATGCAGTTCATGGTTCGGATGCCGTAGAGACCGCAAAAATAGAAATCGCTTATTTTTTTAACAATGATGAGATTTTTAAAAGAACTAGATAATTTAATATATGGAAAATTTAGACGCTCTAAAAATTGCTAGTAGCAAATTAAAATCACAGAGAGAAAAGTTAAACATAACAATCGAGGAAGTTTCAGCTGAGCTAAAACTAGAAAAAGAAATAATACTAAGTATTGAAAATAATAATTTTTCTATGTTTAAAAGCTATTTATTTTTAAAAGGATATTTAAATAATTATGCAAATTTTTTAAATATAGAAGTTTATCTGCCTGAATTAAAGAAAAAAAAGTCTATTAAATTTAAAATAAAAAAAAATAAGTATAAGAGTAAAATTAAAAAAAATAGTCTTTTCAAAGGAATACTGCTTTTATTTTTTATTACAATTACGTTTTTATTTTATAAAACAAATACAAATCTGGTTGTTGAAAATAATGCGGTATTAGAAAAAAACAAAAGTATTGATATTGGCAATACTAATTTAAACAAAGAAAAAGATAATTCTTCACTTGAAGTTGAAGAAGATCAAAGTAATATTCCAATAGCCGAGTTTAATGCAGATCTCCAACAAAAAGATAAGCTAGATAATAAAACTGATATTGCCATAAGTATTCCTGAATCAAATGTACAAATTAGTGATGTAATTGACGAAAAATTACTTGAGATTGAGTATAATGGGGATTCATGGACAGAAATACTTGATTCTAATGGAGATATTGTTTTTTTTGATTTGGTAAAAGATGGTGATACGTTAAAATTTAATATAGCTACTCCATTTGAGGTACTATTAGGTAACGCAAGAGTAGTTAAGATTAAGTATAATAATGATATTATAGCAGTACCATATATAAATCCAGATACAAATGTTGGTAAATATAAAATAATAAAATAAATTATAATGAAAAAGTTTCAGTCTGTTAGAGGTATGAGAGATATTTTGCCATCTGAATCAAGAGCTTATAGAGCACTTGAGAACATTCTTATATCAACTGTTCAACAATATGGTTACGAAGAAATAAAAACACCAATATTAGAGGACACAAATTTATTTATAAAATCCATAGGAAATGGAACAGATATTGTAGATAAGGAAATGTATACATTTGTAGATAGTAAAAGTAAATCATTTTCAATGAGGCCTGAAGGAACTGCATCTTGTGTTAGAGCTATTATCGAAAACGGTTTGCAAGAATCTATAAATAAATTATGGTACTCCGGCCCTTTTTTTAGACATGAGAGACCACAGAAGGGCCGATATAGGCAGTTCCACCAATTTGGAATAGAGTTTATTGGAGTTAAAACACATGTAGCAGATTTTGAAATAATAAATCTTGCTAATTCAATATGGAAAAATATAGGGATCTCTCCACAATTAAAAATAAATAATATTGGTGATCCTAATGATAGAAAAAAATATATTGAAATTCTTAAAACATATTTAAATAAATATAAAAGCGATTTTGATGATAATGAAAAAAATAAATTAATAAATAATACTCTTAGAATTTTAGACTCAAAAAATCCAAAGTTAAAAGAAATTATAGAATCTGCACCAAGAATTGAAGACTATATTTCATCTGAGTCACAAAAGAATTTTCAAAAACTTTTGAAATTATTAAACGATGAAAATATATCTTATACAAGAGATTATAAACTTGTTAGAGGTCTAGATTATTATAATAATTTAGTTTTTGAATATACTGATGATACAGACGTTACTCAGAATACTTTATGCGCAGGAGGAAGATATGATTTTTTATTTAAAAGTATGTGTGATAAAGAGATTCCTGCACTGGGTTTTGCAATAGGAATGGAAAGATTATTAGAGCATATAGATTATAAAATAGAAAGTAGTGATACTGTCTCTTTTTATATGGCGATTTTAGATGAAAAGTATTTTAGTTATTCGCAAAAAGTTTCAAACATCATAAGAAATATATCAAAAAAATATAATGTTTCAACAAGTTATAATTTTTCTAACTTAAAGGCTCAGCTTAAAAAAGCTAATAAAATTTCAGCAAACTATTGTGTTATAATTGGCGATGAAGAAGTAAAAAATAATGAATGCCAAATTAAAGATATGGCGTTGGGTAGCCAAAAAACAGTTAATATTGATGAATTAAACAAATATTTAAAACCTGATAAAAACTTGGAATATAAAGAAAATGAGTGATAACGAATTAGATTTTACAAATAAGATACTTGATTGGGTAATGCAGAATATTAAATATATCGCAATAGGTGTATTTATAGGAATAGCAATACCTTTATCCTGGAATTATCTTGAATTTAAAAAAGAGAAACAAAATATTATTGCTTCAGATTTATATAGTCAATTAATTGAAAACCGAAATAGTTCAAATGTTGATACTGGAATAGAAAAGCAAATGTTTGATGAGCACGATGGAACAATATATGAATTATTATCAAAATTTGTTTTATCAAAAGAAGAATTTGAGAAAAAAAACTATACTTTATCAAAAAAATATTTAGAAGATATTATTGATTTAGATATAAATAAATCCTATAACGATTTAGCAAAAATAAAAATATCATTAATAAATATTGAAGAAAAGAATTATGATGAGGCATTAAAGTATCTAGAAATGGTAAAAATGAAAGAGGCATTCAAACAAGTATTGCTAGAAATAAAAGGTGATATATATAAGTATAAAGGTGATAAAGTAAAATCTTTAGAATTTTATAATGAAGCCTTAGAGGCAACAGCAATCAATAAAGAAAATCTTTTGATGAAACAAAACTCTGTTAAGAATTAAAATTTACCATGAAAAAAATATTAATTTTTATATTTGCATTTTTAAGTTCTTGCTCAACAACCAATGATTATTTACCAGGCTTTAGTTCGATTATACCTGATTTTATTGAAGACTATTTCGCAGAGGACGAGAAACCGTATAATGATCTTCCAAATTTAACTGAAAGTGTAAAAGTTAAAACTATTTGGAAAAAAAATTTTTCTGGTGAAATTGAAGACAAATATTCTTTTTTAAATTTATCAATTTATTCTAATAACATCTTTATCCCAACAACTGAAAAAAAAGTTCATATTATAAATTTGGAAACCGGGGACTTAAACAAAACTATAGAACTTAATTTAGATATATTTTCTGGGATATCTACTGATGATAATCTTTTTTATTTTGGCTCAAAACAGGATACTGTCACAGCAGTAAAATATTCAGATATGAAAATTCTTTGGCAGAGAGTAATGTCTAGTGAAGTTATGTCAATTTCTAATGTAGTAAATGAAGCTATTTATGTAAGAACAAACGATAGTAAAATTACGGCTATAGATATTAATACAGGAAAATTCCTTTGGATTAATTCTCAAATTCCAACAGAACTTTCAATAAGAGGATCAAGTAAGCCATTAGCTGAAGATGAAAAAGTTTATGTTGGGTTTGAGGACGGTAAAATTATATGTTTCGAAGCTGTAACTGGAGATGTTTTATGGACTATTCAGCTCGAATCTCCAAAAAAAGAAACAATAATTGATAGACTCAATGATATTGACGGCAAAATGATTTTAAGCAATGGTGTTTTATATGCAATCTCTTATCAAGGAAGTATAGCTGCAATAGATAGCTATTCAGGTCAAATTCTTTGGACTAAACAAGCATCCTCGATATTTGGCCTTGCTGAAAGTAAATATAATATTTTTTATATAAATGATGATGGAATCATCAAATGTTTAGATAAATCCACTGGAAGAAAGGTTTGGAGTCAGGACCAATTTTATAAAAGGGTATATGGGACACCAATATATTATAATGATTATATAATAGCTCAAGATGTAGAAAATTACCTTCATGTTTTAGATAGTAGTGATGGCTCTATTGTTGGAAGACTTAAAATTAAATATCCAATACAATCTAGTTATATCGAGTATGGTTATTTATATTTGCTTGATAAAGATTTTATGCTGAAAAAATATGAAATTAGTAGCATTATTAATGAATAAATAGAGCTTGAAAAAATGAATAATATTGTGACACTTGTCGGTAGACCAAATGTTGGTAAATCTACATTATTTAATAAAATTACTAAAACAAACAACGCTATAGTTGCTGATATGCCAGGGTATACTAGAGATACTCAGCAAGGTATTTGTAATTATAATAACAAAACTTTTTATACCGTTGATACAGCAGGCCTATTTTATAAAGATGATGAAATTAGTAATATTAGCGAAGCAAATACATATGAAGCTATTATTGATTCAGATATAATTTTATTTATTGTTGATAGTACTGAAGGACTAGTTTCAAGTGATATTGAAATTGCAAATAATCTTAGAAAGCTTCAAAAAAATATTTTTCTCGTAATAAACAAAGTTGATAAAACACAAAATGATATAGTTATTGGAGAATTTTCTGAACTAGGATTTAATAATATCACTCCAATATCTGCAAAGAAAGGTACAGGGGTAAAAGAGTTACTTCAAAAAATTACCGAAAATATTTTAGATTTAGATAATAAGAAAAATTACGAAGATAAATTAAATCTGGCAATATTAGGCAAGCCGAATGTTGGAAAGTCAACATTAGTGAACTCATTTCTTGGTAAAGAAAAGCAAATAACACAAAATAAACCTGGGACAACAAGGGATTGTATTAAAATCCCTGTAAAAAAATATGGTTATGAGTTTAATATTGTTGATACACCGGGTATAAGAAAAAAAAGTAAAACAAAAGAACATATAGAGGTTATCGGCGTTATCAAAACTTTAAGAACTATAGAGTCTTCAGATGTTGTAATATTACTGATAGATTCAATTGATGGAATAACTGATCAGGATCTATCATTGATATCTAGAGTTCTAGAAATTGGAAAACCAGCACTTATTGCTCTTAATAAATCTGATGCTATAGATGATTATCAACAACACTTATTAGATTATGGTATTGATACTAAGCTAAGATTTATAAATTATCTTCCAATGCATAGAGTTTCTGCTTTAAAAGGAACAGGGCTAAAAAAATTATTAAATACTGTTATGCAGATATATAAGCAATGCGGCCAATCAATTAATACATCATTATTAAATAAAATTGTACAAGATGCTGTATTTCACCATCAACCACCAGCATATAATGGCAAACGAATAAAAATTAGATTTGTACATCAAGGTGGTAATAACCCAATAAGACTTATAGTGCATGGAACCTATGTAGATAAGTTATCTAAGGATTATTTGAGATATTTATCTAGCTATATTAGAAAAAAAATAGAGCTTTCTGGGTTTACGATCTTTTTTGAATTAAAAAATAAGCTTAATTAAAAGTTTTTTATTTTTCATGTGTGACATTAACTGATGTATAAATACCACCTCTAACATTAAATTCAGCATTTATGTTAATATATTTGGGGTCTAGTAAAGCAACTAAATCGTCAAGTATTTGATTTGTTAAATCTTCATGAAAACCTGGTTTATCGCGATAAGATACAAAATAAAGTTTTAATGATTTTAATTCCACACAAAGTTTGTCTGGTATATACTCTATTTCAATATTAGCAAAATCTGGTTGACCAGTTTTTGGGCATAAACTAGTAAATTCAGGTATCTCAAAATTAATAGAATAGCTCCTATCAATTTTTGGATTTTCAAATGTTTCTAATATATTATTACTCATGATTTTAGCATTATATGTAAGTATTATAACAAAACAACTTATTATTACTTTAAGGAAAGATTTTGAGGCTAACAAATATTAAAATTTCAGGGTTTAAATCCTTCGTAGATAAAACTGAGCTCACATTATCCACAAAAAGAACCGCAATAATTGGCCCCAATGGATGTGGAAAATCTAACATAATAGATGCAGTTAAATGGGTCTTAGGTGAGACTTCAAAACATATAAGAGGTGATAATATTGACGATGTTATTTTTAACGGAACAGACACAAGAAAGCCAAATGATTATGCAAACGTAGAGTTATTGTTTTCGAATACTGAAAATAGAATAGGTGGCCAGTATGCTCAATATGATGAAATTTCTGTTAAGAGAGAAGTAACAAGAGATGGTGCTTCAAAATATTTTTTAAATAACTCTCATTGCAGGAGAAGAGATATACTAGATATCTTTATGGGAACAGGGCTTGGTCCAAAAAGCTATGCAATTATAAACCAAGGCACCGCTTCAAAATTGATAGAATCAAAACCAGAAGAATTTAGAGTATATTTAGAGGAAGTAGCAGGAATTTCAAAATATAGAGAAAGAAAAAGAGAAACAGAAAATAAAATAAAACACACAAAAGAAAATCTTGATAGATTAAATGATGTTGTAAGTGAAGTAACAAAGCAACTTAAAATCTTAGAGAGACAAGCAATACAAGCAGACAAGTATAAAAAATTATCTGAAGAAAAAAAATCAATTAAAGCAGAAATTTTAGCTATAAGTATTAGAGATTTTCAAGAGAAAATAGAGAATAATAATAAAAAAATTGAAACAAAAAAGACAAAGCTTGAAAAAAGGCAACTTGAAATTAGTAATACAAATTTGGAAATTAATAAAATTAAAGAAGCATACCAAGAGCAAAGCGAAAATATGAACAATATACAAAAAGAATACTATGATGCTTTAAGCGAAGTAGGTAGAACTGAGCAAGCTATTGAATACGAAAAAGCTGGCGCAGAAAGAAATAAGCAGCAGTATGAGGATGCCTTAAAGTCAATTGAAAAACTTCAAGATAGATTAAATTCAGATAATGATCAATTAGTACTATTTCAAAAAGAAATTAAAGAGCTACATACTAAGCAGCAGCAATATGAGGATAAAAAATTAAAACTAGAATCAGATTCGAACAATGTAAAAAACGAAATAATTACTAAAAAAAATGATTTAGAAAAAAATCTAAAAAATTTATATGAATACAATCAAGATATAAAATTAAAAGAAGAAAAACTTAATGACTATGATAATAATATTGTAAGAATAAAAGAAGACATAATAGAATACTCGAAAACATCAGAACAGATCTATATAGAATTAAAAAAAATTGAATCTTATGAACTAGATTTAAAAATAAAAAACTATAAAGATGAAATAAATAAACTTAAAAATCATTTTGAAAAAAAGGATCATAGTGACATTCGTGACATAGCTAAAAAAATTCAAGAGATATTAGAAAGTATTCAAAATATTGTTAAAAATATACAGTCAAATGAATATGATTTAGCAAAAAAAAATGAGAAAATTAAAAAAGACATTGATAACAAAATTAACTCTGAAACAAAAAGATTGAATGAATTAATTTCAAATGTAGCGGAAATAAAAAATTTGATAAATATCTCAGACGGCGAAATCAAAAATTTTGAAAATATTTGCAAGCAAACAAGTGAAACTATTGAAGATTTAGAAAAAAATCATAATATTATTCTTAGTAATTTGGATGCAAATAATATATCTTTTAGAGAAAATGAGCTTGGCATTGAAACGAAAAAGATTCAGGTTGTTAATTTGGAAAATAATATAAGTATTAACAATAATGAATTGCAGTCATTGTCTGGTAATATAAAGATTCTGCAAGATAATTCTAGTGCACCCGATAATAAATTGGATGATCTAGAAAATCAGCTAAATGAAAAGTTAAAAATACAGAATATCAAAGACACCGAATTAAAATCGATTCGAGAAAAGATATCAGATTTATCTGAAAATATCTCATTACTCGAAAGTGAAAAATCTGAGAAATCCTTATTAGTAGAAAATTTAAGAAATGAAATTTCGGATGACGAGAAAGACATACAAGGCATTATTGGGCAAGTAAAAGGCATTAAAGATCAATTAGCAGAAATGGGAATTGATAATATATCAATATTAGATGCAGATATAAATTATGATTTATCTAAATGGAAAAAAAGAGAGAATGAATTAACTAATGCTATAGAAAGAATGGGTGCTATAAACATGGCGGCTATAGATCAATTTAAAGAATATGAAGAAAGAAAATCATACTTAGTCATGCAAAAAGATGACTTGCTTGATGCTCTTGAATCTCTTGAAGAGGCAATTAAAAAAATAGATAAAGATACCAAAGAGAGATTTAAAGAAACTTTTGATAAAGTTGATAATAAACTGCAAGAAATTTTTCCAAAATTATTTAACGGCGGTAAAGCATATCTAAAAATGACTGAAAATGACTTATTAAAAACTGGTGTAGAGGTATATGCAAGCCCTCCGGGGAAAAAACTCACATCAATAAATCTTTTATCAGGTGGAGAGAAAGCGCTTACAGCCTTATCGCTAGTATTTGCTCTTTTTTCACTTAATCCATCACCGTTTTGTATGCTGGATGAAGTTGATGCTCCATTAGATGATGCAAATATAGAAAGATTTTGCAATTTATTTACTGAAATGAGTGAAAAAATTCAATTTATAATTATTACCCATAAAAAAATTACAATGGAATATGTTGAGCAATTAATTGGTGTTACAATGGGTGAAAAGGGAGTTTCAAAACTAGTGAACGTAAGTATGCAGGAACAATCATAATTTATTCAGGTTAATAAAGGTGTACGATAACTATTTTAGAATAATATTATTAATAACAGGTATTCTTATTATTATATTTATAATTTTTTCCAGTAAAAATAAAAGAAAATACAAGGTTTATAAAACAAAAAATTATGACATAAAAAAAACAATAGATATAAAAACTAATGAAAATCTAAAAAATAAAAAAGAGATAAATATCAATTTACAAAGTACAAAAAGTACAAATGACACAGAAAGCAAAATTTCTTTAACAGCAAATAAATCAAAACAAATGGTTTTATCATTTGAACCAAATGAAGAAAAAAACTATATAATAATTCATTCAGTTGCAAAAAATTATTTTAACATCAAGGAAATATATGAATTTATGAATAAAAAAGACTTTTTCTTAAATGATAATGGATACTATGATAAATTATATTCTGATAAGTATACAAGCCATATAAAATTTTCTGTTATAAATTCACAGGATCCAGGTTATCTAGATAAAGATAGGCTAAGCAATCCAAGAATCAAAGGGCTAAGTTTTTTTATGCAGTTGCCAATGAATTTAGATCCCATAGAAACCTTTAATGAAATGGTAAAAGATGCTAAATCATTCTCAAAAAAATATAAAGGCGTTTTAATTGATTCAAATAAAAAAATTATTAATAATAAAATTACTAATCAATTAAAAAATTCTATAACTATATATCAAAATGAATTCTAAAGAGTTAAATAAAATTAATAATGAGATTTTAAAGTTAAGAGATGAAATAAATCTACTTAATTATCAATACTATGTTTTAGATAATCCAAAAAAAACAGATCACGAATATGATATATTATTTGCAAAACTTATAAAGTTTGAAGAACTGTATCCAGATTTAGTTACAGAAGATTCGCCATCTCAGAGAGTTGGAGCAACTCCGCTAGACAAATTTGAATCTATAAGTCATAGACAACAAATGTTTTCTTTAAATAACGTATTTCATTCAAAAGAATTATCTTTATTTATGGAAAGACTTGAAAAAAAACTATCAATACCAACTGATAAAATATTTTTTTCAGCAGAACCTAAGCTAGATGGTTTAGCAATAAATTTACTTTATAAAAATGGTATTTTAGTAACAGGATCAACAAGAGGAGATGGACAAATTGGAGAAAATGTAACAAAAAATATAAAAACTATAAAATCGATACCTTTAAAATTATTTGATAATAAACCACCAAAAATTGTTGAAGTTAGAGGTGAGATTTTTATTTCAAAGAAAGGATTTTTCGAAATTAACAAAAACGAAAGCGAAAAAAAATTTGCTAACGCTAGAAACGCTGCTGCAGGAAGTTTAAGGCAATTAGACCCGAGTATTGCTTCCAAAAGACCTTTGGATGCTTTTTTTTATGCTATAGGAGATTCTTCTGAAGATTTACAAATCAATACTCAGTCTGAGTTACTAAAATTATTAATATCTTGGGGGTTTAAAGTTTCTGACTTAAATAATGCAGTTAAAGGACAGAGTGGGTGTGAAAATTATTATAAAAAAATATATTCTATGAGAGATTCAATTCCATATGAAATTGATGGAATTGTTTATAAAGTTGATAATATTAAAGATCAAAAAAAATTAGGTTATGTTTCACGCGCCCCAAGATGGGCTATAGCGCATAAATTCCCAGCTGAGGAAAAAACAACAACTGTAAATAATGTTAGATTCCAAGTTGGGAGAACAGGTGTTTTAACGCCTGTTGCTACTTTAAAACCAGTAGAAGTAGGAGGTGTAGTTGTAAGCAATGCTACACTGCATAATATGGATGAAATAAAAAAGAAAGATATCCACATTGGCGATACTGTAAATATAAGAAGAGCTGGCGATGTAATTCCAGAGGTAATTAAAGTAGTAAACAAGGATAAACTCAGAAAAAAGATTTTGCTTCCAAAAAAATGTCCAGAGTGTAATTCACAGGTTGAGAGAGTTAAAGACATGGCGTTTGCGAAATGTACTGGTGGTTTAAAGTGCCCTGCACAAAAAAAAGGAGCCGTAATACATTATGTTAGTAAGAAAGCAATGGATATTCAAGGTATTGGAGATAAGCTTATTAGTAGATTAGTCGATGAAAAAATTATTAATAACATATCTGATTTATATATACTTAATAAAAAGAAATTAAAAGATTTTGTTGTTAACTCAGCAGTTAGAGAGGACTCTGGAAAGAAGTATGATATTACTTTAGGTGACAAATCAGTTGAAAATATATTAAGATCAATAAATGAAAAAATGGAAGTGAAATTAAGTAACTTTATTTATGCTTTAGGTATTAATGAGGTAGGAGAGGTTACAGCAAGAAATTTAGCAAATAAATATAAAACAATTAAAAAATTAGAAAATGCAGAGTATGATGATATTTTATCATTAAAAGATATAGGACCTGTTGCAGCAAAAAATATATATGATTTTTTTAGAAAAAGAAGTAATCTTTTAATTATTGATAATATAATAAAAAGTGGTTTAATTTTAAAAAACGAAGAAAAAAATAAAAGTAAGTTGTTGAATGATGAAACTTACGTAATAACAGGTAAGCTGAAAAATATGTCTAGACAAAAATTAGCAGATTATATAAGTGATAATGGAGGGAATGTTTCAAATACTGTTACAAAAAAAACATTTGCATTAATAGTGGGTTCTGAACCAGGATCAAAACTTGAGAAAGCTAAAAAATTAGGTATTAAAATTATTACTGATGAAGAATTTTTAAAAAATATTACGTGATGTCAAATAAAATTCATAAAACTGCGTTAATTGATAGTAAAGCAAATATTGGAAATAATGTTTCGATTGGACCTTATTCAGTTATTGGGCCAAATGTTTCTATAGGTGATAGTACTTCAATAGAGTCACATTGCGTTATTTATAGTAATACAGAAATTGGTGAAAATAATAAAATATTTGATCATGTTGTAATCGGAGCAGATCCACAGGACTTAAGTTTTGATACAAACATAAGTACTTTTGTTAAAATTCACGATAATAATATTATTAGAGAATATGTTTCTATTCATAGATCTACTAACGATATAAAACCAACAACTGTTTTTAACAATACTATGATTATGGCAAATTCGCACGTAGGTCACGATTGCATTTTGGGTAACAATGTAATAATAACCAATGCAACATTACTCGCTGGCAAGGTAATGATTGAAGACTATGCAGTTTTAGGAGGTAATAGTTTGATTCATCAGCACGTAAGAATTGGAAAATTATCAATGGTATCTGGTGGAGCTAGAATATCAAAAGATGTTATACCTTTTATGTTAATAGGTAGAAATCCTGTAAAACATTATTGTCTAAACAAAGTTGGAATTAAAAGATATGGAATTAGTGATAAGGATTATGAAACCCTATCAAAAGCATTTAGAATGTTAAAAAAAGGGGAGGACATAGCTTCATTAAAAGAAAAGACCAAGGACTTGCAATATTTAATAAGTTGGTTTAGTGTAAAAAGTGAAAGAGGTCACCATACATTTATTTAAATTTTGGAAATAGAAAATGTTAGTTGTAATATCACCAGCAAAAAAACTTAATGAAAATTGTGATCAAAGTATAATATCTAGTTATACTAAGCCTCCATTTCTTGATGACTCAAAAAAAATAGTTAGCGCATTAAGAAAATATTCAGTAGAAAAATTATCCTCACTTATGAATATTAGTGAAAAAATTTCAATTTTAAATTATGAAAGATATATTAAATGGTCTCTACCATTTAATAAAAAAAATTCTCATCCTGCAATATTATTATTTCAAGGTGATGTTTACAAAGGTATATCTGTAGAAGATTTTAATTCTGAAGATTTTTTATTTGCACAAAAATCTTTAAGAATATTATCTGGATTATACGGAATTTTAAAACCTCTAGACTTAATACAACCGTATAGATTAGAAATGGGCACTCAGATTAAAATTGGAAAACATAATGATTTATATGATTTCTGGGGTGATGAAATCACAAAAAAAATAAATAATGATAGCAATAGTGACTATTTAATAAATTTAGCTTCTGTTGAGTATTTTAAATCAATAAATACTAATTCTTTAAAGCCTAAGTTAATTAATATAATTTTTAAAGAAAAAAGGGATAATGGATATAAAATAATTGCCATTAATGCAAAAAAAGCAAGAGGTTTGATGAGTCGATATATTATAAAAAATAAAATTATTAATCCACAAAAGTTGAAAAAATTCAGTTTAGAAGGTTATAAATATAATAAAATTTTATCTTCTAATAATGACTGGGTTTTTACAAGGTAATATTTTGCATATACATATCCTAGGAATTTGTGGAACCTTTATGGCAAGTCTTGCTGGAATAGCTAAAGAAAAAGGTATTAAGGTAACTGGCCAGGACAAAGCTTATTACCCACCGATGAGTAATCAACTTCAAGACCTTAATATTAAAGAAAATCTAACAGAAGATATAACTGATGACTTGAAGAATTGTGATTCAGTTATCATTGGTAATTCATTATCACGTGGCGATAAATCTGTCGAATATGTTTTAAAAAATAATTTATCTTTTTTTTCTGGTCCTGAGTGGATTAGAAATAATATTCTGCAAGATAAATTTGTTTTTGTAGTCGCTGGTACTCACGGAAAAACAACAACAACAGCAATGTTAATAGAAATTTTAAATGGCTGTGGGTTTAACCCATCGTATTTAGTTGGGGGGATATTAAAAAATGAAAATAAAGGTTATAGATATACTGACTCTGATTATTTTATAATAGAAGGCGATGAATACGATACAAGCTTCTTTGATAAAAGATCAAAGTTTATTCACTATAAGCCAAATGTCCTAATCATAAATAATATAGAATATGACCATTCTGATATTTTTGAAGATATTGAACAAATCAAAAAACAATTTCATTTTTTGATTAGATCTATGCCAAGTAATGCTAACATTATTTGCAACCCAAAGGATATCAACACCAAATCATTATTAGAAATGGGTTGTTGGTCAAATAAAATTAATTTTTACCCTATTAAAAATATAAAAAATATTATTGGCGATCACAATATACAAAATGCCGGTGCAGCTGCTGCTGCGGCCAAAATTATTGGTGTTAAAGAAATTCAAGCAGCTGATGCTTTAGAAAATTTTTCAGGAGTAAAAAGAAGACTTGAAAAAAAACAGCATAAAAATCTAATTATCTACGATGACTTTGCGCACCATCCAACAGAGATCGAAGCCAGTATAAAAGCTATTGAAGAAAAACATCCAGAAGCTAAAATTGTAAAAATAATAGAAATTAGATCAAATAGCATGATTAATGGAGCCCATAAGAATGCTTTAATTGATATTTTTAAGAAAACAGAAAATCTATATATTTATTGCAAAAAAGAACTGAATTGGCTGGAAAATACTCCATATTTTGATATTAATATTGAAATTGATGATCTAGTAAAAAAAATAAATTGTAATACAGAAAATGTTGATATTGTTATTTTGATGTCTAACGGCGATACTGCTGATGTTATAAATAAAATAATAAATTATGGAAAATAATATACCTATATTCCCTTTAAGCTCCATTACCTTTCCTGGCGGATATATGCCTTTAAGGATTTTTGAAACTAGATATTTAGATATGGTAAAAAATTGCGTTAAAAATAATTCAGGTTTTGGTATATCTTTAACAAAATCAAATGAAGGATTTTATAGTATTGGAACATATTGCAAAATAGCTGATTGGGAGCAAATGCAAGATGGTTTGCTAGGAATAACGGTAAGAGGTAAGTGTAGATTTCAGATATTAAATCATAATGTGCAACCAGATAACTTAATAACAGCAAATGTTGTGGAAATGGATGAGCCTAATTTCAAGGATATTCCGAAAGAATTAATGCCATATTCAGACTTTTTAAAAAATATTTTAGAGCAGTACCCAAAATTTTATCACGATGATGCCCCAAAATATTTTACTGAGTCAGGTTGGGTAGGCTCTAGACTTGCAGAAATATTACCTATGCCGCTCAATGAAAAGCAAAATTTATTAGAAACAGAGGATTATTTGGTTAGACTTTATAGAATTAAAGATTATATTGATTCAAAAAAAACTATATAAATTATATATTCGACATCATTTTAAAAGTTTCATCAGCACACTGTAATGTGTAGTTAATATCCTTATCTGAGTGTTTTATAGATATAAATCCTGCTTCAAATGAGGAGGGGGCAAAATATATGCCTTTCGAGAGCATTATTTTAAAAAATTTTTCAAAAAGTATTTTATCGCAATTAGATACATCTTCAAAATTACAAATCTTTTTGTTTTTTGTAAAAAAGAACCCGAACATACCGCCTACATAGTTTCCAGTAAAGTCAATATTATGTTTTTTTGCTAAGGCACATAATCCGTTTATAAGCTTTTTATTTTTATTTTCCAAATTAACATAAAAACTTTTTTTTGATAACATTTCAATTGTCTTTATACCAGCTGTCATAGCTACCGGATTTCCAGATAGTGTTCCAGCATGATAAATTGGACCATTTGGAGCTAATTGGTCCATATATTTTCTTTTCCCGCCAAAAACACCTACTGGCATACCACCACCTACAATTTTTCCTAAAGTTGTTATATCAGCCTCAATTCCAAATACTTCCTGTGCACCACCTCTTGCAACTCTGAATCCAGTCATCACTTCATCAAATATTAGTATAGTTTTATATTTATTACATAAAGTTCTTAATTTTTTTAAAAACTTTTTACTAGGGATTATGCAATTCATATTTCCAGCAATTGGCTCAACAATAACACAAGCAATTTTTGCACCATATCGTTTAAAACAATTTTCAACTTGTTCGAGATTATTATATTCAAGTGACATTGTATGTTTTGTTAAGTCATTTGGAATTCCTGGTGATGACGTAACTCCAAATGTTGCAGCACCTGATCCTGCATTTACTAATAAAGAATCTACGTGACCGTGATAACAACCCTCAAACTTTATGATTTTATCTCTTTTTGTACAACCTCTTGCTAATCTTATAGCACTCATTGTCGCTTCAGTTCCTGAACTTGTCATTCTCATTTTTTCCATTGCAGGAAAACTTCTTTTAATTAACTTTGCCAATGTTGTTTCTAATAATGTTGGGGCACCAAAACTAGTACTATTTTTTACAACTTTTTGAATTGAACTGATCACACTTTTATCTGCATGACCAAGGATCATAGGACCCCAAGACCCTATATAATCAATATATTTATTTCCATCTAAATCATATATATATGAACCTTTACCCTTTTTTATAAAAACTGGCAATGAGTTAACATTTTTAAAAGCTCTTACGGGCGAATTTACTCCTCCAGGAAAATATTTATTGGATTCATCAAATGCTTTTTTTGAAATTTTTTTATTTTTAACCATAATATATTTTTGATATTTTATTTATCTTGTCAATAGACGATAAACCGTTCGATATAGCAATTAGATCACAATTTAATTTAATTACCTTATGAATATTATCTTTATTAATACCTCCTATTACACAAATAGGAATTTTTATAACATTTTTAGCTTCTTTTACAGTTTTTATTTCTAATTCTACAGGTTTTTCTTTAGTTTTGGTTTTATATAAACTGCCAAATGATACGTATGAGGCATTTCGTTCTTCTGCTTGTAAGGCTAACTTAACATTATTATAGCAAGAAACACCTATAATTTTTTTTTCTCCTAGTATCCTCCTAGCATTTATTATATCAATATCATTTGCACCTATATGAATTCCATCTAAATCTAAATTTTTAGCTAATTCAATATTATCATTTATTAAAAGTATACAATTTTTTTCTAAACACAATTTTTTTATTTTCCTGATAGCATTTATTTTTTCTTTAGTAATTGAGGATTTTATTCTTATTTGGAAGAATTTAATTTTCATATCAATCATTTTATGTATATAGATATCTAATTTTTTAAAATTAAAGTTACCCTCATCTAGTATTGCATATATGCCTTTCATTAAGTAAACCATTTTGTTGTTCTATTCAAATAATCTTGGCTTAATCCAGATACTGTTGATGTTTTTAATGTTTTAGAAATATAATCTAAAGAAATGTCTATAGAATTTTCTATACTATTTTTCATTGCAATATTACAAGCTAATGCTGTAGAAAAAGTGCACCCTGTGCCGTGAAAGTCTTTATTATATTTTTTTATAAAATAACTTTTTTGCTTAGTAACACTATTTTTTTTTAATTTTAACGTAATTGTTTTTGTGCTATTTTCATAATTTGTGATTAAAATATTCTTAAATTTATTTTTCTTAAAATTATCTGTAAATTTTTTTAGTTGTTCATATTCATAAAAATTTGGTGTTATTAATTTGACTTTTGGATATATATTTTCAATAAGAAATTTTAAATTTTTATTTGAATTTAAAATATTATTTCTGCCAGATCTTATAATAGGATCAGCAATTATAGGTATGTTTTTAAGTTTTTTATCATTTATTATCTTTAATACTTCACTTGAAGACTGTATAGATGGTAATAATCCTATCTTAATGACATTTATTTTAAATTCTTCAATTATTTTTTTATATGATTCGTATATATAATTTTTTGGCATGTTATTTATTTTATATACTCCGTTACTATTTTGAATTGTTGAGCACGTTAAAATTGATAGGCTATGAAAATTAAAGTAACTGGCAGTTTCAATATCTGCTCCAATTCCTGCTCCACCGGTTGGATCATGACCTCCAATAAGGAGTATAATTTTCTTTTTCTTCATTTGTTAATTAAATCTTTATATGTATAACATATAGTATAATATACTTATTATTATTATAGTTTAAAATTTTGGAGATTATTATATGAAAGCTGTTGTCTGCGGTTCTTTCGCTTATGACAATATTTTGAGTTTTGAAAAAGCTTTCAAGGACCACTTGATTGCTACTGAACTTGATAATATAAATGTTTCTTTTCTTTGTGATAGCTTAAGAAGGGAATTTGGAGGATGTGCGGGGAATATTATATATAACTGTAGTCTAATTAACTGCAACGCTATAGCTCTAGGAACTCTTGGTAAGGATGCACAACCATACTTAGACTGGATGAAAAAAAATAACATCATAACTGATTTTATTAAAGTCATTGAGGATAGCTATACAGCGCAGGCATATATAACTACCGATAATCAATCAAATCAAATTACAACATTTCACCCAGGTGCAATGCAATATTCTAATCAATTAATAATTCCAGATGATCAATCAATAGTTCTTGGACTAATATCCCCTGATGGTAGAAATGGAATGCTCGAGCACACAAAACAATTAATAGATATGAAAATTCCTTATGTATTTGACCCAGGGCAAGGAATGCCAATGTTTAATCGTGATGAGTTAATATTTTTTTCAGATAATGCTAATTGGATTATTATGAATGATTACGAATTTAAACTTTACAATGAAGTTACTGGAATAAATTATAAAGATATCACCCAGCAGGGTAAAATTTTAATTGTAACTAAGGGAAAAGATGGTTCGGTAATTTACGATAAAGAAAATATACATAATATTCCTACAAAAAAAATTAGTGATGCAAAGGACCCAACTGGATGCGGCGACGCATATAGAGCAGGTTTGATTTATGGGATTATGAATAAAATGCCAATTGAGAAGATTGGTGAATTGTCATCTGCTTTAGGTGCATTAAAAGTCAGTCATTACGGAACACAGAATCACACATTATCGAATGAGATAAAAAAATTATTATAATATTTATCTAAGACTTATTATATTCCAATTATTTTCAATAGATATTTTTTTAAGAATGTTATCTGGATCTACAGCTATAGGAACAGTTGAGAACTCAAGTAACTTTATATCATTGTGCGAATCCGTATAAAAATAAATATCTTTAGAGTTTTTTAACTTATTATTTTTTATCCATTCTTTAACTTTTGATACTTTTCCATCTTGATAACAGGGCTCACCAACTAGGTTGCCAGTAAACTTATTATTAATAAACTCTGGCTCACTTGCTAAAAGATGATTAATATTAAAGAATTCAGCAGAAATTTTTGAAATAAAGGAATTTGTAGATGTTACTATAGCTATAACATCGTTATTATCCCTATGTTTCTTGATTAATGCTTGTGCTTTAGGTAAAACCAAAGGCTTTATTTTTTCTTTAAAAAAATTTTTACGCATCATCAATAGATTTTCATAATCATATTTTGTTAAGGGTTCATATGAAAATTTTGCAAATTCTTTAGGGCATAAAACACCTTTTTTATATTGCTCAAAAAAATAATCATTCTTTATTTTATATGATTTTTTGTCTACGTAGTTATTTTCAACAAGGAAATTACCCCACTCGTGGTCGCTATCTCCTTTAATAAGAGTATTGTCTAAATCAAATAAAGCTATATTCATAATGTTTATTTTATATTATATCTTATGTAATATGTATTAATTAATATTATATTTGGAAATAATATGATTGATAGTAAAGGTTATAGAAAAAATGTTGGAATTATTATATGCAACTCTAAAAATAAACTTTTAATGTGTAAAAGATATGGAGAAAATTCTTGGCAATTTCCACAAGGCGGTTTTATTGAGAATGAGTCTCCTGAAAAGGCTATGTATAGAGAATTGTTTGAGGAAGTAGGGCTAGAAGCAAATGATGTATTAATTTTAGGTAAAACAAAAAATTGGTTAAAATATGATTTGCCAAAAAAATACCAAAGAAAAACAAATAATCAATTGTGTTTAGGCCAGAAGCAAATTTGGTTTTTACTAAGGCTAACATCTAGCGATAAATGTATAATTTTAAATAAATCTAATAGACCAGAATTTGATGACTGGCAATGGACATCGCCAAATAAGCCACTAGAAGTTGTAATTGATTTTAAAAAAAATGTGTACACGCAAGCATTAAAAGAACTGTTACCAATTTTAGATAATTAGAATCATGGCTTATATATAGCCAATGCGATAATTGATATTAAAATTACTACTGGAAATTCATTAAACCATCTGTACCAAATATGAGAATGTTTGTTTTCATTTTTTGAAAAATCTTTATATAAATTTATACACCAAATATGATAAAAGACTAGAATTGCTACTAAAAGCATTTTTAGCGCTAACCAAGTTTGCTCAAGATAAATTGGGTAATAAAAATATGTTAATAAAAGACCAAAAAAAATTGTTAAAATACCACTCGGGGTCATAATTCCATAAAGTAGCTTTTTTTCCATAACAATGAATCGATCAAGGCTTATTTTATCATCTGCCATAGAGTGGTAAACAAATAGTCTTGGTAAATAAAAAAGACCCGCAAACCAAGCTGTCATAAAAAATATATGTAATGTTTTAATTAGCATCATACTTATCATTATATGTATAATTATAATAAAATTCACACTATATATCTAAATATTAACATTAAGTAATAATGAAAAAACAAGATAGAGCAGCAATTATTCTTAAAAATTTGAATAAAATATATCCAAATACACCTATACCTTTAAAACATAGGAATACTTATGAATTATTAATTGCTGTTCTTTTAAGCGCACAGTGTACAGACGAGAGGGTCAATAAAATTACCCCAAATCTTTTCTTAAAAGCTAATAATCCTTTAGATATGAGTAAACTTAATACAGAAGAAATTTATAAGATTATCAAACCTTGTGGTTTAGCTCCAAAAAAATCTAGAGCAATATCAAATCTTTCAAAAATCATTTATAAAGATTTTAATGGAAAAGTTCCTGAAAGTTTTGAAGAGCTAGAGAAACTACCGGGTGTTGGACACAAGACAGCAAGTGTTGTGATGTCACAAGGTTTTGGTCATCCAGCATTTCCCGTTGACACGCATATACACAGGTTGGCACAAAGATGGGGTTTAACAAGTGGGAAAAATGTAGTGCAAACAGAAAAGGATTTAAAGAATATATTTCCAAAAAAATCGTGGAATAAGCTGCATTTGCAAATAATATTTTATGGAAGGGAATATTGTAAGGCAAGAAGTTGTTTTGGATTAAGTTGCAAAATATGTACTCTTTGTTATCCAGGCAGAAAAAAGCCTGTAAAGACAAAAAAAGCTTAAAAATTTAGATTATTATTTACAATATTTTTGACGCCAAATATATGTATAATTATACTAAACCAAAAAAAAGAGATAAAAATGTTTAAAATTGCAATAGTTGGAGCATCTGGAATAACTGGAACAGAGTTAGTAAAACTAATCAAAAAACACAAAAGTATTGAGAAAGTAGATTTATTTTCTTTTACCAATGCAGGAAAAAAGATTAAAGAATTTTCAAATGACTTAATAGAACATGATGATGTTTTAAATAATTTTAATGATATAAATTTTGAAAATTATGATCTGGTTTTTTTTGCTTGTCCTAACGGAACTGTAATGAAGTATTATGACGCTTTAATGAAATCAGGAACTAAAGTAATTGATTTAGCAGCAGACTTCAGACTAGATTCAGAAAAAGATTGGGAAAATTTTTATAAAATAAAACATTTACATCCAGAAGATTTGTGTAATGTAGTATATGGCTTAACTGAGTTAAATAGAGAAAAAATTAAGGCATCAAAAATAATAGCCAACCCGGGATGTTACCCAACTGCTGCTATACTAGCAATTTATCCTTTATTGAAAAATAATGTTATAGATCATAAAACAATAATAGTAGACGCAAAGTCAGGATTTAGTGGAGCCGGAAAACAAAAAATTGATTCTGGGCTAGGAAGTCAAATTAAAAATAATCTTATACCATATAATATTTTTCAACATAGGCATCAAATTGAAATTTCACAAGAGCTAAGTAAAGCTTCAAATAATCCAATTGAATTGACTTTTACACCTCACGTTCTCTCAGTGTACAGAGGAATTATAGAAACAATATATGTAGATTTGACTGAAAAAATTTCAGAAAAGCAAATTATAAATATTTATAAAAATTTTTATGAAAATGAATTCTTTATAAATATAGAGGAATCAAAAATTGTAGAACTAAAAGATGTAGTTAATACAAATAATGTTTCAATTTCTTGTCACGCGAATAAAAAAAATAAACTTATAATAGTTTCAGCAATAGATAATCTCTTAAAAGGGGCGGCAGGGCAAGCAATTCAAAATATGAATTTAATGTTAGGAGTTGATGAAAAAACATCATTAAAATGAGTAATAAATTTTTAAAAAATAATAATCTGTATATAGCCTCAAAAAAGGCAGTATATATAAAATTTACTATAATCTTTATACTAGTTATTTTAGCTTCGGTTATTTTTATTTATTTTTCAAATAATTTTTTACTAAGTAATTTAAAGAGTTCTTATGAGAGAAATTATATTTTAAACAATCAAGTCAATGAACTAAAGAATATTTTAGATAAAAAAACCCTATATATAAAAAAGCTTGAAGATAATAATAAGGAAATTAGTGGAATATTTAATAAGTATACAGATGCAGTAAAATTTAAAATTGCAACAGCTGAAGAAATACAATCAAGATTATTTGAAAAAGATGAAAAAATTTTAGAACTTAATAGAGACATTAATTATTATAAATTTCTTTTAAACGGTAAAGAAAATAAGGAGCCTATTTCAATAAGTCAAGTAAAAACAAGTATTGCTAAAAAAAATAGTATTTTAAATTATTCTTTTCTTTTGCTTTCTAATGTAAGTGAAAAAAAAATTAAGGGTAATTATAAATTTTACATTGATGGTTTTATAAAAAAAAATAATAAATCAATTAAAAGAAAAAAAATAAATTTATCCAATAATAGTATATCTTTTAAAAATTATTTAAAATTAGAAGGTGCTGTTAATTTGCCCGCTGGAATTGAAATTATCGCATTATATATTGATGTACAATGTAATGGTAAGATATATAATTACAAGCATGTATACAATTTAAAACCTAACTAAATATTATGGCTGAAAAAATAAATACACTAATAGGTTCAGATGTCTCTATAGTTGGCAATATATTCTATAAGGGAACTATGCACCTTGAAGCTTCAGTAGATGGATCTTTAGTTGCTGATAAAAGTGCTAAATCTATGCTTTATATAAACAATAAATCGAAAGTTAAAGGTTATGTTGATGGTACAAATTTAGCTATTAATGGTACCGTAAATGGTAATGTCTATGCATATGATTTATTACAATTGGGCTCAGATGCCCTTATAAAAGGCGATATATATTATAAATCTATAGAAATGGAGGTTGGTGCAAAAGTTGATGGAAGGCTGATAGTATGTAATTCAGCAGAAGAGTTAGACCTACACAAAATAGATATTGAATCTAAGGAAAATAGTAATACAATTACTTAATTAACATTAAACGGAGAATATTGTGTCAGAAACTTCGCAAGTAGACTTAACAAATTATAACGGTAATGATCTTTTAATTTTTACAGATGCAGCTGCTAATAAAGTAAAAGATTTAATTGAAGAAGAAAAAAATGATTCTCTTAAATTAAGAGTATTTGTGTCTGGAGGAGGATGCTCTGGATTCCAATACGGTTTTACATTTGATGAAAACATCCAGGACGGCGATACCCAAATTGAAAAGAACGGCGTAACATTATTAGTTGATCCAATGAGTTTCCAATATCTCTCTGGAGCTGAAATAGACTATAAAGAAGATTTGGAAGGGTCACAATTTGTAATTAAAAACCCTAATGCTACAACTACCTGTGGATGCGGGTCATCGTTTTCTACATAAAACTTAGTAAATAATGCCAACAGTTTTTACTTTTTTCGATCCAGTTATTCTGGAGTAGTCAAGTTCATTATTTTTAATTCTTTTATACGCAAGCCAAGCAAATAAACCAGATTCGACACTTTTTGGATTAATATTTATTTTTGAAGTAGATTCTACGGTTATAGGTTTTATTTTATTTTTATTTTGATGGCAAGAAATTTTTTCCTTAATACTGTCTAAAATAGTTTTATTAAATGCTCCACCACCGCAAATATATACATCATCAATATTTTCATACTTACTAATAGCTTTAAAAATTGTCACTGCCGTAAGTTCAGTTAGAGTAGCTAGAATGTCACCATCATCTAAATTTTTAATATTTAATTTATTTAATTTTTCCGCCACCCATTCTCTTGAAAAATATTCAGTGGTAGTACTTTTAGTATTTGTATTATGTGAAAAGTATTTATCATCTAATAACAAATTTAAAAGTTTTTTATTGATATTATTTTTTTTTGCTATGTCGCCATTTTTATCATATTTTATTTGAAACTTTTCGTTAGCCCACAAATCTATCAATGTATTGCCGGGCCCTACATCAAATCCTTTGATTGCTAATTTTGAATTAAATTTTGGAATAAATGATATGTTGGCAATACCCCCAATATTTATGATAGCTCTATTTCTACTTTTGTGTTGAAATATATAATTATGGTACAGCGGAGCTAAGGGTGCGCCTTCACCACCATTTTCAATATCTGTTTGCCTAAAGTTTGATATCACAGATATATTTGTTGCTTTTTTTAAAGTATCAGGACATCCAATTTGTATAGAAAAATTTTTACCATTACGTTTACCATGAGAAATAGTTTGTCCGTGCATACCAATCGCTCTAACGTCAGCTGAGGATATGTTTTCCTTAATTAGTATTTTATTTATATATTTAGCATATAACTTAGAAAATTCAGTATCCAAAACACTATTTTTTTGACCTTTTTTTAAATTTTCATAATTTTTTATAACTCTTTTTTTTAGATCATCTGGATAATTATTTTCATAAAAGGCAATCATTTTATATTCATTATCATTATAATGAAATATTCCACAATCTATTGAATCCATACTTGTGCCTGTCAAAATCCCTATATATAAATCTTTATAATTCATTTTTTCATATTGAGTAATTATTTCTTAGCCATAGATAAATTGTTTCGTTTAATTTATGGTTTTCTTTCATTTTAATTATACTTTTACTATTTAATTTTTTTCCTTTTTTAAATTTTACTTTCATTACATCTTTGTGTTTTCCTCTTACTCTGAATTCATAATGCAGGTGTGGACCAGTTGAATATCCTGTTGAACCTACATAACCTATAATTTGTTTTTGCTTAACTTTTTTCCCGACATGCATACCTTTTTTATATTTAGACATATGTGCATATAAGGTAGTATAAATATTCCCATGTTTAATTATTATCGTTTTACCGTAACCACCTTTTCTGCCTTTAAAGATAATTGTACCATCACCAGTAGAATATATAGGCGTACCTTTTGGTGCAGCATAATCCGTGCCTAAATGCGGCCTTACAGTCTTAAATATTGGATGAAGCCTTTTTCTATTGAAGTGAGAAGAAATTCTGTAAAAATCTATAGGTGCTCGTAAAA
>CACEJE010000006.1:0-5000 GCA_902559815.1 uncultured Thiothrix sp. | reverse complement strand
TGGGCGAATTAGTCTTTGGGAGTAGACCCGAAACCGGGCGATCTATCCATGGCCAGAGTGAAGGTCGGGTAACACCGACTGGAGGCTCGAACACACCTATGTTGAAAAATGGGGTGATGAGCTGTGGATAGGAGTGAAAGGCTAATCAAGCTCGGAGATAGCTGGTTCTCCTCGAAATCTATTTAGGTAGAGCCTCATGTATCACTGTTGGGGGTAGAGCACTGTTATGGCTAGGGGGTCATCCCGACTTACCAAACCATTGCAAACTCCGAATACCAACAAGTGCAATCATGGGAGACACACGGCGGGTGCTAACGTCCGTCGTGGAAAGGGAAACAACCCAGACCGTCAGCTAAGGTCCCAAAATCATAACTAAGTGGGAAACGATGTGGAAAGGCCCAAACAGCCAGGAGGTTGGCTTAGAAGCAGCCATCCTTTAAAGAAAGCGTAATAGCTCACTGGTCGAGTCGGTCCGCGCGGAAGATTTAACGGGGCTAAGTTATGTACCGAAGCTACGGATGTAATTTATTACATGGTAGAGGAGCGTTCTGTAAGTCTGTGAAGGTGAACTGTAAGGTTTGCTGGAGATATCAGAAGTGCGAATGCTGACATAAGTAACGATAATGCGGGTGAAAAACCCGCACGCCGAAAACCCAAGGTTTCCTGCGCAACGCTAATCGGCGCAGGGTTAGTCGGTACCTAAGGCGAGGCCGAAAGGCGTAGTCGATGGAAAACAGGTTAATATTCCTGTACTTTATAATACTGCGATGTGGGGACGGAGAAGGCTAGACTAGCCAGGTGTTGGATATCCTGGTTTAAGCGTGTAGGGAGTGTTTTTAGGTAAATCCGGAAACACACTATCCTGAGGCGTGATGACGATCACTTTCGAGTGAGAAGTAGTTAATGCCATGCTTCCAAGAAAAGCCACTAAGCTTCAGGTATTATAGAGCCGTACTCTAAACGGACACACGTGGGTGGGGTGAGAATCCTAAGGCGCTTGAGAGAACTCTGGTGAAGGAACTAGGCAAAATGGCACCGTAACTTCGGGAGAAGGTGCGCCCTTGTCGGTGATTAGACTTGCTCTATGAGCTAATAAGGGTCGCAGTGACCTGGTGGCTGCAACTGTTTATTAAAAACACAGCACTCTGCAAACACGTAAGTGGACGTATAGGGTGTGACGCCTGCCCGGTGCCGGAAGGTTAATTGATGGGGTTAGTCCTCGGACGAAGCTCTTGATCGAAGCCCCGGTAAACGGCGGCCGTAACTATAACGGTCCTAAGGTAGCGAAATTCCTTGTCGGGTAAGTTCCGACCTGCACGAATGGCGTAATGATGGCCACACTGTCTCCACCAGAGACTCAGTGAAATTGAAATCGCAGTTAAGATGCTGTGTACGCGCGGCTAGACGGAAAGACCCCGTGCACCTTTACTACAGCTTTATACTGAACTTTGAGCCTATCTGTGTAGGATAGGTGGGAGACTTTGAAGCCTAGGCGTCAGCTTAGGTGGAGTCATCCTTGAAATACCACCCTGGTATGTTTGAGGTTCTAACCTAGGCCCGTAATCCGGGTCAGGGACAGTGTATGGTGGGTAGTTTGACTGGGGCGGTCTCCTCCTAAAGAGTAACGGAGGAGCGCGAAGGTACTCTAAGCATGGTCGGAAATCATGCGGTTAGTGCAAAGGCATAAGAGTGCTTGACTGCGAGACAGACACGTCGAGCAGGTGGGAAACCAGGTCTTAGTGATCCGGTGGTTCTGAATGGAAGGGCCATCGCTCAACGGATAAAAGGTACGCCGGGGATAACAGGCTGATACTCTCCAAGAGTCCATATCGACGAGAGTGTTTGGCACCTCGATGTCGGCTCATCACATCCTGGGGCTGAAGCAGGTCCCAAGGGTATGGCTGTTCGCCATTTAAAGTGGTACGCGAGCTGGGTTTAGAACGTCGTGAGACAGTTCGGTCCCTATCTACCGTGCGCGTTTGAGAATTGAGAGGATCTGCTCCTAGTACGAGAGGACCGGAGTGGACGAACCTCTGGTGTTCCGGTTGTCACGCCAGTGGCATTGCCGGGTAGCTATGTTCGGAAGGGATAACCGCTGAAAGCATCTAAGCGGGAAGCCTACCTCGAGATGAGTTCTCACTGGAACTTTAAGTTCCCTAAAGGGCCCTAGTAGACGACTAGGTTGATAGGCTGGGTGTTGAAGCGTAGTAATACGTGAAGCTAACCAGTACTAATTACCCGTGAGGTTTGACTATATAACATCCAAGTATATTGGTTGTTAAAAACGCTAAATACTTAAGATTGCATTGTGAAAAGAATTGCCTGATGGCCATAGAGTACTTGAACCACCTGATACCATTTCGAACTCAGAAGTGAAAAGGTGCATCGCCGATGGTAGTATGGGGTCTCCCCATGTGAGAGTAGGACACTATCAGGCTTTATTTTTTATCCAAATTTTTTTATATTTTTTTCACTTTTTTAGCAGAAGAGCATTTTTTAGAGCAATACTTCACTTCATCCCAATTTAATTTCCATTTTTTTCTCCATACAAAAGGTCTTTTGCAAACCAAACATATTTTTGATGGAAGGTTTTCTTTTTTCATAAAGTATTTTCTTTAATAAATTTTTCAGCCTTATCTAAAATTATTTTTTTTCTTTCTGGTTTCATTTTATCAAAAATTCTTACCATCATTGCAAGCCGCGCATTACTTAAAAAAAATTTTCTATTTTTATTTATAAAGCGCCAATATAATCCATCCATAGTGTCGCACCATTCCCCCTTTTTAAAATCCATCATTTTTAGAAAATAACTTGACCCACAGATATAAGGTTTAGTCGAGAATATTCCACCATCACTATATAGCCCCATGCCGTAAACATTTGGCACCATGACCCAATCTGAGGAATCAACAAACATCTCCATAAACCATTTGTATGCAATAACAGGTTTAATTTCGCAAAGATTCATTATATTTGAGAGAATCATAAGTCTTTCAATATGATGTGACCAGCCATATCTATCAGCATTTTTAATTGCATGATCTAAAGGTGGTAATCCAGTATTACCCTCATACCAGCTTTTTCTCATCTTATTAGTATGGTTAAAATAATTTTTATTTTCCATATCATTACTATAATTCTGATAAATTCCGCGCATAAATTCTCTCCAACCTAAAACTTGTCTGATATAACCTTCAAGAGAATTTAATTTAATTGGAGTTTTATCATGATGTGATAATATTTTTTTAATAATTACATCTGGTGTAATAAGACCTAAATTTAAGTAAGGGCTAAGTGCACTGTGAAAAACTATATTATCTTGTTGTGTTACTGCGTCCTCATAGTCACCAAATAAATTAGATTTTTCTTTTATAAAGAAATTTAAAAGTTTATTTACATCTTTAATATCAGTTGCAAGCCAAAAATCATTTGTATTACCTGGATGTTCGGAAAAATTACTATCAATAATTGGCTTAAGTTTTCGAGTATGAGAAGTTTCATTAATTTCAGGAAATAGTGGGATTTTAGTATCCTTTGGTATTTTTTTTCTATTTTCTTTATCAAAACTCCATTTGCCGCCAACTGGTTTACCGTTTTTTTCTATTAAAATACTATTTTTTGTTCTAATGTATTTATAAAAATTTGCCATGAGGTTGTTTTTTATTTGATTTTAGGTGCTGTTTAAAATCCTCTCTTGAACACATAAACATAGGTGAGTTAATTTCATTTATTTTTAGATTTTTATTTTTAAAAAATTTTATTATATTTTTTTCAAATTTCTTGTCTTCAATTTCATAAAAAGAGACTTCGTTAATATCATGTTTTAAAATAACTTTTTTTAATTTATTTTCATATGAGTCTTTAAAATCTTTGTCTTCAATCTTTTTGTATACCAATTTATAATTATCTGACTCTAAATTTTCTGCAAAAGATCTCATTGCTGATAAAAAAAGTAATATTTTATGTTTATGATGTTTTTCATATGTACAAAGACCATAATCTTCACACATAAAAAAAATGTGATTCTTTTTATATGCTTCTAGGTATTTTTTTGGAAATAATTGGTTTCCAAGGATTATAAATAATTTTTTTGACATAGTAATATTCTCAGTAGACAATTACTCTATCAAATATTTTTTAATATGTAACAAATATTTTTTTATATTATTAATATAAAAAATTTCTTCCAATACAATAATACTTGAAACCATTGCTACACATGATTTTAGGATTATAAATATTTCGCCCATCAAATATCACTGGATCTTTAAGTTTTGCTTTTATTATGTCGAAATTTGGTGATTTAAATTCTTGCCACTCTGTATTAATAATTAATGCATCTGTATCTTTTATTGCTGAATACATATTTTTAAATAGTTTCAGATTTATTTTTCTTTTATATACTTCTTTAAAGTCAGAGTTTGCAATTGGATCATAAGCGTTAATTTTGGCTCCTTTTTCTAGTAGTTTTTCAATTAAAATTCTACTTGGCGCTTCTCTAATATCATTTGTATTTGGCTTGAAGGATAATCCCCAAATACCAAATGTTTTATCTTTTAACTTGTTGTTATAAAGTTCACTAATTTTTTTAAAAAGAATTAATTTTTGATTTTCATTTACAACATCAATACTCTTTATAAATCTAGCATTATAATTTTTCTTTTTTGCAATATGATGTAAAGCTTTTATATCTTTTGGCAAACAAGATCCTCCAAAACCACATCCAGGATATATAAAGTTATATCCAATTCTAGGATCTGATCCAATACCTTTTCTAACATCTTCAATATCTGCTCCAACTAAATCTGAAATATTTGCAACTTCATTAATAAATGTAATTCTAGATGCAAGCATTGTATTCGCAGCATACTTTGTTAATTCTGCAGACTCAGGACTCATAAAAAATATTTTATGATGATTTCTATTAAACGGCGCATATAAATTTAAAAATTTTTTCTTTGTATCCTTATCATTTGTTCCTATAATTATTCTATCTGGTT
>CACEJE010000005.1 GCA_902559815.1 uncultured Thiothrix sp. | reverse complement strand
TTTTTGAAATAAATTATATTTTATGGTTTTGCTTAAGTATTTTTCTATGTACCTTTGGTTACAGTATATTGCAAATTAATGTTTTAGCGTTTGGTGGATTGTGGAATATATCAAAAAACCAAGTTACTAAAGTGATGTCAACACGTGAAGCAATTGGTCTTATTGGTTTACTGTCAGCATCAGTTTTACCTACAATGTTATTTTATATTTTTCAAGAAAAAAGCTATAACTCTATATTTATGTTATTGATAATATTTTTGTTTATCTCACTTAGTTTATTCATTAATTGGGTCAAAGGTGCCGAAATTAATGAACCTGTTAAATTCATTAAACCTTCATTAAGTTTAATTTTCTCAACAAATAAGATTAAGATTTTTTATTTCACATACTTTTTTAATACCTTTGCTTCATCTATTCCCGCGGCTTTGATAATTTTTTATGTAAGAGATTACCTCCTTGCCGAGAGTTATCTAGGTCTTTTCCTCATAATTTATTTTATAAGTGGCGCTATTTCTATGCCTATCTGGCAGAAAATTGCTTTTAATTATACGAATATACATTCTTGGGCCATAAGTATGGTTTTTGCGCTAATAACCTTTATATGGGCTTTTTTATTAAAGCCAGGTGATATTTATGGTTTTTTTGCCGTATGTTTGTTTTCAGGAATGTCTGTAGGAGCAAATTTAGCATTACCTGCCGCTATTATTGCGGATTTTATAAAAGAGAAAAATAATCAAGTTTATGCTGCAAGTTATTATTCTATAACAAATTTTATATCTAAATTTTCACTTGCTATTGCTACAGGCATCTCTTTGCCTTTGTTAGGCTTTTTTGGTTATGTACCAGGTGTTCAAATAACAGGGAATCTTTTCCCCCTAATTTATGCTGTATTTCCTTGTTTTATTTTGGTTTTTGCAATTTTTTTTGCCATTCGACTAATTGTGCTTAAATAAACAGACATTCTATGTATTTTATTGTTCAAAAATTTATATTACTATATTGAATTAAAGATATTTAATATATTATATGATTAAATTAAATAATATTTACTTATTTATAAATATAACAATATTGTTTTATAATTATAATAAAGAGGATAAAAGGAGAAGAAATGTCTGCTAAACCAAAAGATCATTCGAGTTCAGGCTCTGTTGTTAATTATATACCTAAAGTGAAGGCCCCCGATGGTCATTCTATTCACCACGTTTGTTGCCCTCATGATTGTCCAGATACATGTTCAATGTTGGTTACAAGAAATGATAAGACTGGTAAAGCAGTAAGTGTTCAGGGAGATCCGTCACACCCAATCACAAAAGGTTATTTATGTAATAAGGTTAACCATTATATTGATCTTGTTTATAATGAAAATAGAGTTTTATATCCTCATAAAAGAGTTGGTCCAAAAGGCCCAGGAGCAAAATTTGAAAGAATAACTTGGGATGAAGCTCTTGAAACAATTACAAATAATTTTAAAGAAACAATAAAAGAGTACGGTAGTGAGGCTGTACAACCATTTTCCTATTCAGGCACGTTAGGAATGCTTGGTTATTGGACAATGGATAATAGATTTTGGAATAAAATGGAAGCTGCAAGACTTGAGCAATCTATATGTATTTATGCTGCTATGTGGGCCGGTTTATATACTTACGGTTTAGCTAACGGGCCACACGTTGGTGAAGCGGCAAGAGACGGATGCGAATTAATGATATTGTGGGGAGCTAATTTAGTCAGTACGGGCGTGCATTCAATACCGTTTATTAGGGAAGCTCAAGATAGAGGAATGAAGTTAGTTGTAGTTGATCCAAGAAAAACTAGAACTACTATGATGTGTGATTGGCATATTCAACCTAAACCTGGAACAGATGCTTTTTTAGCAAATGCTATGATAAAGGTTATAGTTGATAATAATCTTCACGATGTAGATTTTCTTAATGAACAAACTCACGGCTGGGAAGAATTTGTAGAAAAAATCCTACCAAAATATACATTAGAGGAAGCTGAAAAAATCACTGGGGTTAAAGCAAGCGAGATAGAAAAATTAGCAATCGAGTATGCAAATACAAAGAAATCTTACATTAGGGCTAATTATGGCTTAAACAGACATCAGAATTCTGGGCAAATGTGTAGAGCAGTTTTAATATTGCCTTGTTTTAATGGTTCTTGGAGAGAAGATTGTGGTGGTGCTGCTTTTGGGCAACTTGAAGAAATGTGGTTACGTTTTGACTTAGGAAAACTTCAAAGACCTGATTTGGGCAACAGAGCAGAAAAAAGAGTTGTTAATATGGTACAGATTGGTAGAGCACTTGCTGACAATATTGGTGTTGATGGTGAGCAACTGGATCCACCAATTAAGTCATTGTTTGTATATAATAGTGATATAGCAAATTGCACACCAAACAGCGGGAACGTAAGAAAAGGTATGTCGAGAGAGGACCTTTTTGTTGCAGTTCATGAAACATTTTGGACAGATTCTTGTATGTATGCAGACATAGTGCTGCCTGCAGATACTGCTTTAGAAAGAATGGATTGTCATTGGGCATATGGCTCTTGGTTTATGGGAGTAGCAAAGCCTGTTATAGAGCCGCTTGGAGAAAGCATAAATAACACCGAGTTATTTAGAATGCTTGCAAAAAAAATGGATTATGTTGATACAAATGACAACGCCTTTACTCAAAGTGATGAAGAAATTATTAAGGATATTTTGATAGAAGCAAATAATGATGACGGCGAAAGATTTAACTGTTTAACCGAAGGGATAAATTATGATGATCTAGTTAAAAATGGTTGGGCGCGCGCTTCTACGGGTTCTAAAAGAAGAGATTTTTTAAATAACGGTTGGGAAACACCAAGCAAAAAAATTGAAATAAAATGCGAAGCTATATCAGAAGCATACCCAGACGTAAGTCCTTTTCCAGAATATGTTCCGGAAGTTCATGGCCAAGAAGATCCATTAAGATCAAAATATCCAATACAAGTTTTAAGTAGTGCTTCACATTATTTTATTGGTGATTCTTTTCAATCAGTTCCAAGATTGCAGGCAATGCAATCAAGACCAACTGTGGAACTAAGCTTGAAAGATGCAAAAGATAGGAATATTTCAGATGGAGACTTGGTAAGATTGTATAATGACAATGGTGAAACCTATTGCTACGCAGTTATTATTGATGGCTTGTTAGATGGAGTTTGCGCTACTCAAAAGCAGTTTAAAGGAAGTAATACACCTGGTGGATTAAATGTTAACGTTTTAAATAGCGAAATGTTAACTGATTTTGGAATGAGTCCTACTTTTTATTCTGTTTTAGTAGAAATTGAAAAAGCGAGTGAAGAAATGGTTAAAAACGCTGTAAAGCAAGGAGTATAAATGTCATCTGCATCAAATTTTATTTATCCAAAAAACGGTGTTCCAAGCACAAAAAGTAAAATTAATTCTGCGCCTAATCCAGATGTTCAAAACAGTAGAGTTAAAATTAATGAAGCTGTTGTAAAGTCCATGGATAATCTTACAAGCGATACATTTAAGCTTGTAATTAAGTGTAATGATAATGCATTGCCATTTAATTCGCATGCAGGTCAATATGCCACGCTAAAAGTAGATGGTTTAGAAAAACCAAGAGCGTATTCATTTGCAAAATCTCCTAAAAGCGAAAACAAAAATGAATATACTTTCTTTATAAGGCAAGTTCCAGGTGGAGAATTTTCTCAATGGCTAGATAAAAATAGGACTGGAGAAAAAATAATTATTTCTGCGCCTTTGGGTTACTTTAAATTAGATGATTCAAATGATGATATGATATGTATAGCTGGTGGAAGTGGTATGAGCGCAGTTAACGCGATTGTTGAAGAAGCTATTCACCAAAAAGTAAAAAGAAACTGTTATTTCTTTTATGGCGCTAGAACTCAAAAAGATTTATATTTAATTGATGAACTTAAAAATATTTCCACAAAGTGGGACAAAGATTTCAAGTTTGAGTTTGTACCTGTTCTAAGTGAAGAACCAGATGATTCTGATTGGAATGGAGCACGAGGCTTTGTCACAGATTATTTTAAAGAAGAGTACTTAGATAAAGGAATAGTCTCGGCTGACTCTTGCAAAGCTTTTTTCTGTGGTCCTCCACCAATGATCGATGCAGGAGCTAAAGTTCTTAAACAAGCAGGCGTATCTGAGAATTCGATGTTTTTTGATAAATTTGAAGACGCTAGATCACCTGCACCAATAATAGATAATTCGAAGTGTGTTTTATGTGATGAGTGTCTTTTAGTAAAACCAACTGCAGGTTGTATTGTAGAGACAGCTAAATTAGGAAAATTAAAAGATAACGGAAAGTATTCTGAGATTGAAAGAATAGATCCAGCATATACGTCTGGTTTGTATTACAATACATTGTATATAAATGAAGATGAATGTATTAGATGTTATGCGTGTGTTCACGCTTGCCCGGCAAAAGCAATATCTCCTCAGTACGAGTTAGAACCAAAAACACTTGGAAATATTATTGAGAGCTAAAAAAAATATAATAATCTGATTCTATAAATAAAAAAATTATTAGATAAAAAAAGAATAAAAAATAAATAAAAATAGGAGCGAACTATGAATGAAGCAAATACTGCTTGGATACTTGTATCTACTGCACTCGTACTTTTTATGACATTGCCTGGACTAGCGCTTTTTTATGCTGGCTTGGTAGGATCAAAAAATGCATTATCAACTTTATCACAATGTTTTGTTATAGCTTGCGTTGCATCAATTATTTGGTTTGTAGCAGGTTATTCATTAGCATTTAGTGGTGACGGAATGTACTTTGGGGATCTTGAAAAAATGTTTTTGTCTGGCATTAGTTTGGACACATTGTCTGGAGATATTCCAGAAACATTATTTGTAATGTTTCAAATGACATTTGCGATAATTACGCCAGCTTTAATTGTTGGCGCGTATGTTGAAAGAATTAAATTTTCTGCTGTAATTTTAATTACATCATTATGGTTAATACTAGTATATAGTCCAGTAACTCATTGGGTTTGGGGTGGCGGATGGTTAGCGCAAATGGGAGTAATGGATTTTGCTGGCGGTTTAGTCGTACATACTACTGCTGGAATATCTGCATTAGTAATAGCAAAAAGTTTGGGCCCTAGAAATGGTTTCCCAAAATCTGTTAAACCTCCACATAGTCCTGTTATAGCTATGATAGGAGCAGCTATGTTATGGGTTGGTTGGTTCGGATTTAATGCCGGTTCAGCTTTAGCCGCAAATCAGAATGCCGCAATGGCTATGCTAGTTACACATATCTCTGCAGCAGCAGCAACAATAACTTGGATGACAATTGATTGGCTGAAAAATGGCAAACCAGGTCTTGTTGGTATGATTACCGGAATGGTTGCTGGACTTGCAACAGTAACACCAGCTTCTGGATACATTGGCCCATTGGGTGGATTAATTCTTGGAATATCATCAGGTATAGTTTGTTATTGGTTTGTAGGAGTCGTAAAAAATATAATTAATATTGATGACTCTCTAGATGTTTTTGCTGTTCATGGAGTTGGCGGTATTTTAGGCACATTATTATGCGCAACACTTGCAACAAGCTACTTCGGAGGTTTGGGTTTAGAAAGTTCAGTATGGGATCAGACTAAGACTCAAATTATAGGAATTATTTCAATAAGCATATATACATTTATAATTACTCAAATTATAGTGATATTTACAAGAAATATTGTTGGCTTAAGAGTATCAGATCAAGAAGAAAATACAGATGGACTTGATTTTGGTAGCCATGGAGAAAGCAGTTATCATTTATAAAATGAGACCATAGAAAAACTATAAGATTTCTTTTGTGTCTTGTAGTTTTTCTATCTCTTTTATTTTCGATTTAATTCTTTTGTTAACAGTTGTGCCTTTATTATTATATTTCGCTGCAAGCTTATAAAATTTTATTGCTGAATTAAAACTTCCTATTATTTTTAAATAATCACCCCTATATTCATGACCAAGTGATTTTTCATTTAATTTATAAGCAGCCTCACTAACTTTTAAAATCAATCTATGATCTTTATGCTCTACAATATATGGTAATAATAAATTAAGGGTTTTTTTGTAATCTTTATTTACTATATAAGCGTTTGATAAATAATATAAAATTGAATTATCTGTAGGATATATATTATTTAAATCCTCAAGTATAGACAAACCTTCAATTCGTTCATTATTTTTTATATATGCATCTGCTAATGCGATTAGTACAAATTTTTTAACTGTGTAAAGTTTGTCTTTATTTTCTAAAAATTTTGATAGACTAATAAGAATATTAATTGCTTTTTTGAATTTTTTTTGTTTTATTAATGCCAAGCTATAAGCGTAATTATTTATGACATTATGACTTGAGTTGTCTAAATTATCTTCACTATATATATAATCTTTAACAAATTTTCTAGTGTCCATATTATTTACTGCAATTCTTGCAGATACAAATTGATATGCAAAACTATCATTTGTAAAGTTCCCTTTGTATTTTGATGCAAGATTTTTAGTTTCTATAATTCTATTTTTTGTAATTGGATGAGTTCGCATAAATTCAAGTGCTCCACTATCATTATTTTCTCTTAACAAAGTTTCAAAAAAATCTACCATTGCATTTGGATTAATATTTGCTGCTACTAATATATTTATAGATAATCTATCTGCTTCTTTTTCATTTTCTCTCATAAAGGTTACTTGTTCTTGAGCCTGAACATTTTGAGTTCCAATTACTGCCTTACCAATATTTTCTGAATCATACATTCCCGCAAATATTGCAGCTAAAACTGAAAGGGCGGTTGTTATATTTACTTGTGATGATTGCTCATACATTCGAGAAAGATGTCTTGCTTTAACATGAGCAATCTCATGAGCAATTACACTTGCTAATTCTGCTTCGGTTTTTGTTTTAAGAATTACTCCGGAATTTATTACAATTATTCCTCCAGGAGTTACAAAAGCATTTATTGTAGGATCATTGGTAACCAAGAATTTATATTTTATCTGACTGTTATAATCTGACATTAATAGTCTATTACCAAGTATTTGTATGTAATTGTTCACAAGCGGATCTGTCACAAGATTGAAAGAGCCAAGTATTTGTGAATATATAAGTCCACCAAGTTTATTTTCTTGGGATATACTCATATATCGCGAGGATGTATCACCAATATCTGGAATTAGAACATCATGGGAATAAGACAAACTTACAATATTTATACAAGATATTGATATTGCTAAAATTCCAGTAAATATAATAACTTTCATATGTACTTAGTATTTTTTATAATGATTATGTTTGTGTTTACTTGATACAATAATGAGTATATCCTATTTCGCTAATGTACACATACGATATAGTGATACGTTAAATTTAAGTAAAATGTTAAATGGAGATAATATATTATGGCCGAATATGACCAAGAACTTGACGCTTGTGGGTTAAATTGCCCGCTACCAATACTTAGGGCAAAAAAATCACTTTCATCTATGGAAACAGGGCAAATATTGCACGTTGTGGCAACTGATCCTGGAGCAATAAAGGATTTTGAAGCTTTTTCAAACCAAACTGGTAATAAACTTATGGATTCTAGAGAAGATAGCGGTAAATTCTATTTTCTAATACAAAAAGCATAAGTATAAAACACATTAATTTAATGAAACAAACTATTGATAATAAACAAAAATATACTGGCGCTGAAATTTTTGTAAAATGCCTTGAGGCAGAAGGCATTGATTTAGTCTTCGGATACCCAGGCGGCGCAGTATTGCATATATATGATGAGCTTCACAAGCAAAATGATGTTTCTCATATTCTCGTCAGACACGAACAAGGTGCCGTACATGCCGCAGAAGGTTATGCAAAATCTTCAGATAAGCCTGGAGTAGTTTTAGTAACATCTGGACCTGGAGCTACAAACGCAATAACAGGAATTGCAGATGCTTATATGGACTCTGTTCCTATTGTTGTATTTACGGGCCAAGTGAGAACAGCATTGATTGGAAATGACGCTTTTCAAGAAGTTGATACTGTCGGAATAACCAGACCTTGTGTTAAACATAATTTCATGATTACTGATGTATCTAAAATGGCAGAAACTATTAAAAAAGCGTTTTATGTAGCGACAACAGGCAGGCCTGGACCTGTAGTTGTAGATATTCCAAAAGATATTACTGAAGATAAATATGAATTTAATTATCCTTCTAAAGTTAGCATGAGATCGTACAATCCTTACACAGATATTAGTGACGAATCTTTAGAATTAGCTGCAAAAAATATTTTGTCCTGCAAAAAACCAGTTATTTATGCTGGAGGTGGGGTAATTAATAGTAACGCTTCAAAAGAACTTACTGAATTTGCTAAATATTTAAATTTTCCTGTTACGAATACCTTAATGGGTTTGGGGTGCTTTCCTGGAAACGATCCTCAGTTTATTCAAATGCTAGGTATGCATGGCTCATATGAAGCAAATATGGCAATGCACGATTGTGACTTATTGATCGCTGTGGGAGCAAGATTTGATGACAGAATAACAGGGAGATTAGATAAGTTTAGTCCTGATGCAAAAATAATTCATATTGATGTTGATCCATCTTCAATCTCAAAAAATATTAAAGCTCATATACCAATTATTGGGGATGTTAAAGCAGCAATAAATGGTTTAACAAAAAAAATTGTAGAAAAAAAATTAAAACCTAACAATATTGATGAATGGTGGAATAATATTAATGAATGGAGAAAAAAAGATTCCTTTAGATATAAGCAGGGTTCAGAAATTATAAAACCTCAATATGTAATTGATAGGCTTTATGAAATTACTAAAGGTGATGCCTTTATAACGTCTGATGTCGGTCAGCATCAAATGTGGGCAGCGCAACTATATAAGTTTAAAAAACCAAAAAGGTGGATTAACTCTGGCGGGCTAGGAACCATGGGCTTTGGTTTGCCATCTGCAATGGGCACTCAATTTGCTAACCCAAACTCTTTAGTATGTTGTGTTACTGGAGAGGCGAGTATTCAAATGTGTATACAAGAATTATCGACTTGCTTACAGTATGGTTTGCCTATCAAAATTATAAATTTAAATAATAGGTATATGGGTATGGTCAGACAGTGGCAAGAATTTTTTTATGAAAAAAGATATGCTATGTCTTATATGGATGCTTTACCAAACTTTGTGAAACTTGCAGAGAGCTTTGGGCATATAGGATATAAGGTTGAGAAACCAAGTGATGTTGATGCGGCAATTTTAGAGGCAATCAAACAAAAAGACAGGCTAGTCTTTATAGATTTTATTACAGATCAAGAAGAAAATGTTTTTCCTATGATTGCTACTGGCGCTGCGCATAATAAAATGATACTTTCCTAAAATTATCGTCAAGATTAAGGTATAAATATGAGGCATATAATTTCTGTTTTGTTAGAGAATGAATCTGGCGCACTATCAAGAGTAGCAGGCTTATTTTCTGCGAGGAGTTTTAATATTGAATCTTTATCTGTTGCTCCATCAGAAGATGAAAGTGCATCAAGAATGACTATTGTTACTTCCGGTAACGATGATGTTATTGAGCAAATTGTTAAACAATTAGATAAGTTAGTTGATGTTATAGAAGTTTCTGAAATTACTTCAGACGAGCATATTGAAAGAGAAATTGCATTTGTAAAAATTAAAGATAAAAGTATTAGTAAAGAAATGATGGATAAATTTTCTAAAAATGAGTTTTTGAAAATACATACAACAAATAGTGATGAAATAATAATAGAATGTGTAGATAGCCCAGAAAAAATAAATAATTTTTTAGATTCAGTAAAGAAAATAGCAGTGAAAATTGTGAGATCCGGATCTGTGGGTATTAATAGTAATTAAATAAAAAAATTGGAGATATTAAAAATGAATATTTATTATGATAAAGATGCAGACTTATCAATTATAAAAAATAAAAAAGTAGCTATTATAGGTTTTGGCTCTCAAGGTCATGCGCACGCGAATAATTTAAAAGACTCTGGTGTAAGCGTAGTGATTGGTTTACACGATGGCTCAAAGTCAGCTGAAAAAGCTAAAAGCTCAGGTTTTGAAGTTATGTCAGTTGCAGATGCAACAAAAACTTCCGATCTCATAATGTTGTTAATCCCAGATGAGAATCAGTCTGAAGTTTTTAATAACGAAATTCAGCCTAATTTAAATGAAGGAGCAACTTTAGGATTCGCTCATGGTTTCAATATTCATTTTAAAACTATTAGTCCAGGAAAAGATATTAATATAATTATGATAGCTCCAAAAGGACCAGGACATCTTGTGAGATCTACGTATTTAGAAGGTGGTGGTGTGCCCACATTAATTGCTGTTGACCAAGATCCTTCGGGAGTAAGCAAAGAATTAGCCCTTTCGTATGCTTCTGCTAATGGAGGTGGTAAAGCAGGAGTTATAGAGACAACTTTTAAGGAAGAAACCGAAACAGATTTATTTGGTGAACAAGCTGTACTTTGTGGAGGAGCAACTTCTTTGGTATTGGCAGGTTTCGAAACATTGGTTGAGGCTGGATACAAACCAGAAATGGCCTATTTTGAGTGCCTTCATGAGCTAAAACTTATTGTAGATCTAATGTATGAGGGTGGAATTGCAAATATGAGATATTCAATCTCAAATACCGCTGAATATGGTGATTTAACAAGAGGCCCAAGAATTGTTAATAGTTCTACAAAAGACGAAATGAAGAAAATTCTTGCAGAAATCCAAAGCGGTGAGTTTGCAAAAGAGTATATTGAAGAATATAAGACAGGTAACTCTAACTTCGATAGAATGAGACAAGACGGCGAAAAGCACGAAATTGAGTCAGTTGGAGATAATTTAAGATCAATGATGCCTTGGATAAGTGCCAACAAACTAGTTGATAAAAATAAAAACTAAGCTATTATTTACAAGATATAATAAAGATTATAGATTTTTAATAAATAAAAGGATATAGACATGAGTGGAATTTTACATTTTATACTTTTTTGGGGATTCTATGCTTTCCTAGCATATTTGGTTGTTAATCTTGTAAAGTAATTTAATTTTTGAATTAGCGCTAAGCATGCTTACATGTCTTGGCGTTTTTTATAATAATATGATAAGAAATAAAATTTATTTAATCCCTAATTTATTAACCACAGGCTCTATCTTATGCGGTTTTATTTCTATAATATATTCATTTGATGGAAATCTGTTAATAGCTGCTAACCTACTATTTGCATCTTTTATTTTAGATGGTCTTGATGGAAGAATTGCAAGGATAACAAAAACTACGAGTGATTTTGGCGCTCAATACGATAGTCTTGCGGATGTTGTATCATTTGGTGTCGCGCCTGCAATTTTTTTATACCAATGGTTTTTAAAAGATATTAATTTTTTTATAAATTCTTGGTTAGAGCTTGGTGTGATTATAGCATCACTATATTTAGTTTCTGTGCTTTTAAGATTAGCAAGATTTAATACAACAAATAGTAAAGATTTTTTTATTGGTCTTCCATGTCCAACTGGTGCAATCCTTGTATGCCTTGCTTATATTGTTTTGAACAAAACAAATATCGATATTTCACAATATAAAGAAATATCTGTCTTCTTATCTTTATTAGTTTCATTTCTAATGATAAGTAAAATTTCTTACTTTAGCTTTAAAAATATAAATGATCAGGAAAAAATAAAATTTTACTGGTTATTTTTTATTATTATAGTTCTTGTTACAACCTTAATTAATCCGCCAATGGTGCTTTTATTGTTAGCAATAATATATTCATTGTCAGGTTTATTAATAAATATATATAGACAGTTTAAAAAAAGAAATATAACTTATAAAGAAAATACTAAAGATAAGTATGTCCAAAAATAAAGAAAAACTTGTAATATTTGATACTACCTTAAGAGACGGCGAGCAAAGTCCTGGCGCGTCTATGAATGTTTCTGAAAAATTAAGAATAGCTAAAGTTTTAGAAAAACTTAAAGTTGATGTTATTGAAGCAGGCTTTCCTATTGCAAGTAAAGGTGACTTTGATGCAGTACAAAATATTTCAAATAATATAAAAGATAGTACAATTTGTGCATTAGCTAGAGCTATGGAGAAAGACATTGTAGCTGCGGGTGATGCTATTAAGCCTGCTAATAGTGGTAGAATTCACACATTCATCGCTACCTCAGAAATTCATATGCAAAAAAAATTAAATATGACGAGAAATGAGGTAGTAGATCAAGCAATAAAATCAATTAAGCTTATAAAAAAATATACTAATAATATAGAATTTTCACCAGAAGACGCAGGAAGGTCAGAGTTTGATTTCTTATGTTTAATTATTGAGAAAGCCATTAATGCTGGAGCAAACACTATTAATATTCCTGATACTGTGGGATACAATATTCCTGATCAGTTTGGAAGTCTAATAAAAAGGCTAATAAACAATATTCCAAATTCGGATAAGGCAATATTTTCGGTACATTGCCATAATGATTTAGGTTTAGCTGTTGCCAATTCTCTGTCTGCCGTGATGAATGGTGCTAGGCAAGTTGAGTGCACTATAAATGGTCTTGGGGAAAGAGCTGGCAATGCTTCATTAGAAGAAGTAGTTATGACGGTAAAAACAAGACAAGATATATTTACTTGTGATACTCAAATAGCAACAAATCATATTGTTCCTGCCTCTAAACTCGTCTCAAGCATTACAGGTTTTCCTGTTCAACCAAATAAAGCTATTGTCGGTGCAAATGCTTTTGCTCACGAATCTGGTATTCATCAGGATGGGGTTTTAAAGCATAGAGAAACTTATGAGATTATGAAAGCTCAAGATGTTGGATGGTTAGAAAACAAATTAGTGTTAGGAAAGCATTCAGGAAGAAATGCTTTAAAATCAAGATTTTTAGAAATTGGTTATGATATAAAAGATGATAATGAATTAAATGATCTTTTTTTAAGATTCAAGGATCTTGCGGATGTAAAACATGAAATATATGATGATGATCTTCACTCATTAATATCAAATAGCATTAATGAGACAAACGAATCAAATGAATTAAATTATAATCTAATAGACATATATTCTGTTAGTGATTCAAATTCTGAACCATTTTCTAAAATCACTCTTGAAAAAGGGGGCAAAAAGTTAACAGATGAATCAAACGGCGGAGGGCCTGTCGATGCAACATTTAAGGCAATTGAGAAAATAGTGTCAAGTAATTCGAAATTACAATTATATTCAGTCAATAACATTACTGATGGAACAGATTCTTTAGGAGAAGTTACCGTTAGATTGGAAAAACTAGGAATCATAGTAAACGGTGTTGGTTCTGACAAAGATATTGTGATAGCGTCTGCAAAAGCATACTTAGATGCGGTAAATAAATTAAATAATAAACCTGATATACTTCATCCGCAGTTAGACCATGTATAGAGATAATTATTTGCAGAAAATAAAATTGTTAGGTTACTTGGATGTTGGAATATGGATTAAGAAAAAAAAAGATAAAGTAACTTCAAACAAAATAATTGCAGTATCAGATTCAATAAAAAAGAAAAACTTTATTGTTTTAGATAATTTCATAAAAGCAGTAAAAAAGAACGATAATAAAATAAAAGTTCTAATAAAAACTGAATCTGAATTAAAAAAATTAGTACATGAGAATAATGATAGAAAAAACTCAGAATTTTTTTTAATATTTTGTAATGATGAACTTATCGAGTATTTTGCAAATACACCGAGCAAACAAATTACATTTTGTAGTTTACTTTCTTTAGATGAAATTACAAATCAGGCAAAGAAAACTATATGGGAGGAATTTCTAAAATTTAAAAATTATGAGTAGCCTCCAGAGTTCATTTTTACCATATTACGAGGATATGAATACTTCGCATTTAGAAGATGTATTTAATATCGAAAAGGAATCATACGGTTATCCTTGGTCAAAAAATATATTTTATGATTGTGTAAGTAATAATTACTTGTGTAGAGTAATGTTAATAAATGATAATCTTATTGGTTATGTTATAAGTTCTATAGTGCAAGATGAATGCCATATAATGAATTTATGTATACAAAAAGAATATAGGAGTTTAGGTTATGGAAGGCAATTATTAAATTATTTGCAACAAGAAGTAAAAAATATTAATTGCAAATTAATTTTTTTAGAATGTAGGCCGTCAAATAAATCAGCATTAAAATTATATCTTTCCGAAGGTTACAATGAAATTGGTATAAGAAAAAATTATTATCCAGCTGTAAATGGATATGAAGACGCAATAATGCTAGCAAAATATGTGCAACAAAAATAAATTAAATTTTTTCACAATAGTTTTAAGTATTCTTTCAAGTTTTATAGGAATTCAATCGGACAAAAATAGGAAAAGAGATTTTGCTAACGGAAAGCCTTACCATTTTATTATTGTTGGAATAATTGTAACAATTTTATTCATAATATCATTATACTCTTTAGTTAAAATAATTTTATACTTACTTTAGATTATAAAGAAATATTTTTATACCCACAATTTAAACATCCTTGTGAACTTTTTTTTACGATTAACGGTATATTGTTTTGTATATTTAAGAATATTTTATCTAGGCTTTCAGTAATTATATTTTTTGAATAATCAAAATCAGATACATCAAAACTTAACTTTTTAATTGTATTATTTGATATATTTATGCCTATATACTCAGCATTTGTAAAATTTTGGTTTATATACGAATAAAATGGTAATTGAAGAGAAATTCCGTTGAGAACAGACTTCTTACTGGGAATAGCTCCAGTTTTATAATCTACAACATAATTTTTATCTCCAAGTTTATATTGAAGGTCAGATCTGCCTTGAAGATTGATGAAATTTTTATATGAGGAATAAATACGTTTTTCAGTTGAGAAATTATATTTTTTATCAATATCCGCAGTAAGATAATTAGAAATATGCGGTAAAATTTTAATCCAAAGTTCGAAATCTAATGATGCATTATTATTTGGATAAAATAATTGTTTGGCAGAATGCGAGTATTTATTTAGTTCGTCAAAAAAAGTAATATTTTTTTCTTTGATGTATTTATTTATTACTTCAGCTAAAATATGATGAACAAATAAGCCAAAAGTAAAATAGTTATTTTCAATAATCGATAATTTTCTTTTTGGAGATTTCTTTCCAGAATAGAAACAGTAAAAGCAATTATTAAAGTTTTCAATATCTATATAAGTTAAATTTTTAAAGTCATTATCTAAAAAAATTTTAACTTCTCTATTTTTATTTTTTGTTGAGATATTATGATTATTTTCTTTTTTTAATGTTTTATTTGAAGATTCTATAAAAAAATCTATATAATTTTTAAATTTACTCTTAGAAAAAATTTCATCATAATCTGATGAATGAAATGTTAGTAATATTGAGTCTGTAATTTTTGATAAATTTAAAAAATCCCTTATAGATTCATCAGATTCTATATTAGAGGAAATTGAAAGCTCATTATATATAACATTATTTTTTGAGTAATTATTTAAAATTTTTCTAGGATAATGCGTATTTGACATAGAGCTTACATATATTTTGTCAAAACTGCATAAATTTGCGTGTTTTATGTCTATATAAAATATGTTACTAGAATTTTCTATTACAAAGGTTAAATCATTAAGATAATTAATTAATTTTTTGTGCCATTCTTTCATACTGTATTTTTCAGATGTTGTTTCTGTAAAATTCTCTAATGATACTAAAAACTTTTTACCTGCTTCATCACTTTTTATTAATTCAAGCGATTCTAATATCTCAAGCTTACTGATAATAAAATGTCTAAATTCACTACTTTTATATAATATATTTTTTCTGAAATTTCGCTTTAATAATAAAGAATATTTTTCTTTATTATTTTTCATTATATCTTCCAGCGATCTATTAATATCTTGGTTATTATTTAAAACTATATTATCAAGATATTTTTTTTTTGTTTCTATTTTATCTTTAGGCATAAAAAATGGCGACATAATAATATCGTGAATATTCAGAAAATTATCTTCTGAAAGCATGAACTTTAATAAACTATTTATATAAGAACAACAAGCGCTAGTCGAAAGCAGCCAGCCATAACTGTCATTAACTATAATATTTTTTTCTTCAAGAATAGCCCTAAGACGCCTTCCAAAATATCTATTATTATTTATAAGTGCTATCTTAGAATTCTTATTATTATTTATTACACTTTCTATATCATTAGATATAAAATCTAATTCTTCTTCTTGCGAATCAAAATCATAAGATTTGTATTTTTTGAGAAATAATGGTTTATAGTTATGATTATAGATATCATCATTAAAAAAACTATCATACTTTATAAGTTTTTTTAAATTTTTATTAACCCAGGATAATTCAGTTTCTGATAAGCTATTATTATTTATAAAATGATAAAAATTATTATTCTCCTGATTTATGTCTTGGTTCAAAAAATTAAGATATAAATTTATATATGTATCGTCATTTATAGATTTTTGAATCCATAATTTACAAATTTCGTAAAATATTTTGGATTCATACGAAAGTAGTTTCATGTCTCTTTCAATTTCTTGCAACTTTTGATTAGCGGTTAATTCTGATTTTACAAAAAGATTTTTTTCTAAAAAAAAAGATAGCAATATTGACATAATATTCTCAACATTATGAAGTTGATTATTTTTATCTAAGTAAGGATTGATCTCAAATATAGCTTTGCTCAGATATTTTATGTCACTGTTATATAACTTGAAGCTATTATTATTATTTAAATGAAAAATATATTCGTCTATATAATAAATTATATAAGCATTTTCAACATTTCTAGAAAGAATAGATGATATAAATTTTTTAGAATAATTTTTTGGTATTAAAACTATGTTTTTATATGTCCTATGACTATTTATCTCGTCAATGACATTGTTTAGGATAGCATTATTGTTCATATTTTTTAAAGCTGTAATTAAAATGCTTATTTAATTATAATATATTTAATTTTAAAATATTTATTTATCTTTCGGAATTATTGTGAGTGTAACGGACCTTAAAGAATACAAAAATAAACAAAAACAGCCAAAATATACATCTGAACCAAAAAAAGGTCAGAATATGTATAAAAAAAACCTTGTTCAAAAAATTGAGTACTTCAATCAATCTGTAAAACCTTTTTTAAATAATACATATATCGAGCACTGTGATTTTTCAATTGAAGGCTGTGCTATTAAATTTTTATCAAAAAACAATAAAACAGTTTTTGTTTTGATACTGCAAGATTTCTCCCCGGATGAATATGATTCCCAATATGCTACGTGGGAATTTTATATTCAAAATATTGAAAAAGATGAATACTTAGACTCAAGATTTTTTTCTTCTTCCAATATGGCAATGAAATATTTCATTTCCAAAATTAAATATTTATGTGAATAAAATTTTTTAAATAAATTTAAATAATGAAAGCCAAGTTACTTACAATCTGTTTGTTCTTATTTTCTTCACAGGTGTTTGCTTCAAAGAATATGAGTGGAATAAATTTATTTTGTGAAGAACATAATTTACTTGTAACATACAATTTTCTAGATAATAAAAGATACCAAACTACTAATTATTTTCTTGTTTATTTTGATATCGGAATCCGAGAGGGAACATATGGTTTTTTAAATAATCCTAGATACCTTTATTTAAAAGCTGATAAAAAACTAGAAATATATAATAAGTTAAATAAAAATGATAACGAGAAAAACTGGAAAAAGAAAGTCGTAGAAGTCCCAAAGCTTGATTACTATTTAGATACAGAAGATTTGAATATTACTTTTTCGCCTGATAAAAACTCTCAGATAAAAAGCACGTGTAAACTTTTTGACGGAACAGCAGACGAGTTACGAGAAAGCAGTTTAAAAAAATATCTTAAAAACTTTGATAACGATAATTAATAGATTTGTTTGAAAATATAAAATACATAATGAAAACCAAACTACTCAATACGATAGAAGGGTGTATGGTGGAGGCGGCGGGGATTGAACCCGCGTCCGCAAATCCTCTACCTTCGGTACTACATGTTTAGCTTCGTTATTAAATTTCATGCAACTAATGTTAACGAGCAGACACTTTGTTACACTATCCAATTGGGTTTCATAATTATTCTAATGGCGAAAATAATTACTATCTTGTGTTAAGCGACACCAAACTGAAATGCACAAGCACGTTTCTGAATGATGACCAGCAGGATTAAGCTGCTAGTGCGTAGTTGTCTTCGTTTGCAACTATAAGTTTATAGCATTTTTAACGAGAATAGCTATATACTCGACATGCACCTAGGGCTTTGCAATCCACGTCGAATCCAGATCGCCCCCAAGACTTAATTGTACTATATAGTTTTTATAGTTAAAATAGGATGGCGATTATAGATTATGCTAGTCTTAAGAGCAAACTATATATAGTTTATTAATATAGTTGAAAAAATAACTCAATATAACAACATTATAGTCTCTTACTTTTAGCGATTTCATCTTTTATTTCATCATTTGCGTTAGATAATTGTTTAACTGCTCTATCTATTGTCTCAGATTTTAAATTAATTTTGTCAAATATAGCAAAAAGTTTTTTGGTAATTTTTTTATATTCGCCAATGTCTCCCTCATCTTTCAGGCGGTGATATTGGTCATCTAGAATATGCGCAATTAAAAATACCTCTTTATATGAGCATATTGCTACATTACTGTTTTTTCCAATACTTATTAGCTCAGGAGATATGTCTAAGACAGAAGGTGGAACAACAAGAATACAGTAATCAATAGTATTTTGTTGATTTTGATACTTTTGTATATTTAAAATTTCTCTAATTATTTTATCTTTTATTTTTTTTGATAATATCTTTTTTTCAGCAGTTTCTGTAGACTTTTCAAATTGATCTACTAATGAAAAAACATCAGGAAGTTTTGAATCTATAGGTATATACTTACCGTCGCCTAAATCCCAAGCAAACTCAACGTTTTGAGATCCAATTTTTAATTCTTTTTTTATAACCCCAGCTTTGATTGAATTTGAAAGAACTTCTGAAAGTATTGATTCACCAACCATTCCTCTCGTTTTTGTTCCAGAGATTGTTTGTGTGAATGTTGTCATCATATTTCGCATATCTTGTATTTGAGCGTCTCGCATATCTTCAGCTCTATGCCTTGATTTTTCAATTTCAGCAAACATACCTTTCATTTCTGAAATTTGCGAAACAAGTCCCGTTTGTTGTGACAGATCGTTAGAACTAAATTTATTAGATTTTCCAATATAGTAACCCAACGTAAATGCTATAATTAACCCAATAACAAGTATTATTATTTCAATCATTATTTACCTCAATTATTTAAATATCATCATATGCTTAATTTTACTTATAATGAAGAAGGAATTCATGCGCATTTGAAATTAAAACTATAATTAATACTCTAAAAATATAAATTATTTTGATTAAATGCTATAGTTATGCACATTAATTCTATACAAACATTTACCTAGTATGCATATATTGTGTGAAAATGAGATTTCAAATACTCAGCTAAATCAAAAGATTTACAATAAAATCTCAAAAAAATTCAATATTTCTTCATTATTTTCAATGTATTATGTATATTTTTTAGATTTAGAATCAAGTTTTAACACCGAAGAACAAAATCTTGCTAAAAAATTACTTCTGTCAAATGATCTGCCCAAATATATAAGTACTTCTAATTACTTTCTTGTAACACCAAGAGTGGGTGTTGAATCTTCTTGGGGGTCAAAAGCTAGAGATATTTTTTATGCAAGTGGTTTAAAAAAGCTTAAAACTATCGAGCAAGCCAAATTATATATTTTTAATGATAATATTGATAAAAATATCATTAACAACGAAGATTTTTATGTAGAATTTTTCGATAAAATGACAGAAACAATTTTTTTTGATATCAAAGATTATAATTTTACATCTATAGAGCCAAGGGAAAAAATAAGAATTGAAGGTGATATACTATCTTATATAGAACAATCAAATAAAGCTCTTGGTTTAGCTTTGTCAAATGATGAAATAAATTATCTAAATCGTAATTATATTACTTTAAATAGAAAGCCTACTGATGTAGAGCTAATGATGTTTGCGCAAGTAAATTCTGAGCATTGCAGACATAAAATATTTAATTCTTCGTGGATTATTGATAGTGCAGATCAAGAAAAAACTTTGTTTCAATTTATTAGGTCCACTGAGCCTGAAAAATCTAAACATATAATTAAAGCATATTCTGATAATTCTGCTGTAATTAGTTCATTTAAAACAAAAAAATTAATTGTAGATAAAGATGGTTATTATGTTTATAAGGATATAGATACCCATAGTGTAATTAAGGTCGAAACCCATAATCACCCAACAGCAATCTCGCCTTATTCAGGTGCTGCAACAGGTTCAGGCGGAGAAATAAGAGATGAGGCCGCAACTGGCAGAGGGTCTAAAACTAAAGCAGGTCTATGTGGTTTTAATGTGTCAAATTTGAATATTCCAAACTTTATTCAGTCTTGGGAAGAAAATATTAGCTTATCATACCCTGATAGAATTGCTTCAGCGTTAGATATTATGATTGAAGGCCCCCTAGGATCATCTTCATACAATAACGAGTTTGGTAGGCCTTGTTTAAGTGGATATTTTAGAACGTTTGAGCAAAAAATTGATGAAAACTCATATTATGGATACCACAAACCTATAATGATTGCTGGTGGCTTTGGATCAATAGATCATTCAAATTATAAAAAAATGGATATTGAAGATTCTGATTTGATTGTTGTTCTTGGAGGACCGTCAATGCTTGTTGGACTTGGTGGTGGAGCTGCTTCATCTAAGCATTCTTCTAGAGAAAATGAAGATCTAGATTTCGCTTCTGTTCAAAGAGAAAATGCTGAAATGCAAAGAAGGTGTCAAGAAGTTATAGATAAGATCTCTAACCTATTGAAAAATATAATAATTTCAATTCATGATGTTGGGGCTGGTGGCTTATCTAATGCAGTTCCAGAACTTGTGAATGATAGTAATAAAGGTGCAATTATTGATATTGATAAAATTCCTTGCGCTGACAAAAGCTTAAATCCATTGGAAATATGGTGTAATGAATCTCAAGAACGTTATGTTTTAGCTATTAAGAAATCTGATTTAAATATATTTGAAAAAACTTGCCTTAAAGAAAATTGTCCATTTTCAGTAATTGGAACCGCAACTAATGAAAAAAGATTTGTATTAAAAGATAAAAAGAAATCATTTATTGATCTTCCTATGAATATACTTTTTGGGGAAAAGGGAAAGCAGCAAATTGAAACTACTTCCAGCATTATTGAAGAGATTGGCTATAATTACAGTAATTATAAATTTGACGATTGTTTAACAAAAGTATTGTCTTTGCCAGCTGTAGCATCTAAACAGTTTTTAATAACAATTGGTGACAGAACCGTTGGTGGTTTAACTGTTCAAGATCAATTTATTGGCCCTTGGCAAGTGCCAATTGCTGACTGCGCAGTAACTTCAAATGACTTTTCTTTTAATTCAGGTGAAGTTATGTCATTAGGGGAAAAATCTTCTATCGCAGTTTATAATCCAGTTGCCTCAGGGGAGCTGGCAGTTTGCGAAGCTCTACTAAATATATGTTCAGCGCCAATAGAAAATATTGCTAAAATTGCTCTATCAGCAAATTGGATGTCAAGTTTTGACAGTGACTTTGACAAATATCAGCTTTTCAAAACTGCTGAATCAGTTACATCAAATATATGTAATAAATTAGGAATATCTATACCAGTTGGAAAAGACTCTTTGTCAATGAAAATGTCTTGGTCTGAAAAACAAAAAGATATAAGTGTAAAATCACCAAATACTTTAATAATAAGTGCATTTTCAAATATTGATAACTTACAGAATATTGTTAAGCCAATGTTTGTAAATAAAAAAGATACTTCAATTATTTTTATTGATCTTTCTAACGGCAATATTAGAACAGGGGGGTCTGCATTATCACAGGTTTTACAAACAAATGATTCAAAATGCCCGAAAGTTGAGGATATCCAAAAATTTAAAAATTTTTTTAATGTTACTCAAGAATTAATGAAAAATAATAAAATATTATCATACCATGATAAATCTGACGGAGGGCTAATTGTAACATTGTTGGAATCAGCATTTGCAGGACATGTTGGCTTAGATATTCTTTATGACAAAAATATTTCAAAGCTGAATGAATTTATGTTTAATGAGGAACTTGGAGTAGTAATGCAAATTCCTAATAAATTTTTATCTTTAGTTCAGGATGCTTATTACGGAATTAATGTCGAAAATTATGTCATCGCAAATATTAATTCTTCATATGAAATAAATATTTTTAACAAAAAAAATCTAATTTATAACAACTCACTAGAAACTCTTCATAAAACTTGGCATAGAACTAGTTATGAGATACAAAATATTAGAGATAATTCAAAAACCGCTAAGTGTGAATATGACTTTATAGGAAAATATGAAAATAAAGGCCTTTATATTGATAAGAAATTCTCAGATTCTGATATACAGAAAAATTTTTTCATAAACAAAACAAAACCAAAAGTTGGAATTCTAAGAGAACAAGGTATTAATGGGCATTATGAAATGGCAAATGCTTTTAGTATGTACGGATTTGATGCAATAGACGTAACAATGAACTCGTTAATTGCAAAAGAGAATTATCTAGAAAAATTTCAAGGTATAGTTTTCTGTGGAGGCTTTTCTTATGGTGATGTTTTAGGCGCTGGACGAGGATGGGCAAATAAAATTTTACATAATGAAATTTTACAAAATAATTTTTCTAACTATTTTGATAATATGGATAAGTTTTCTCTTGGCATATGTAACGGATGTCAAACTCTTTCGAACTTAAAAACTATAATTCCAGGATCTGATCACTGGCCACTTTTTTTACAAAATACAAGTGAGAGGTTTGAGTCAAGAATAGTTATGGTTAATATTGAGAAATCAAACTCCATCTTCCTTTCAGGAATGGAAGACTCTAAAATACCTATAGTTATATCCCATGGTGAGGGTAGAGCTTTCCTTAATGATGAAGATTATAAAAAACTAGAAAGTAACCAGCAGATTTGTATAAGTTATTTAAGTGATCGTGACAATCGTACCGAGTTATATCCATATAATCCAAATGGGTCATATAAAGGTATTGCTGGGGTATCTTCACTATCTGGTAACGTTACTCTTATGATGCCTCATCCTGAAAGGTTGATGAATATAAAACAATTTCCGACAAATGATGAGGAAATAATATCTCCTTGGTCGAAATTTTTCTATAATGCTAGAATGCATCTAAAATAAAAATAATATAATATTCATAACTATGAAAACTAAAACAAAAATAAAAATAACTTCTCCAGCTAGACTACATTTAGGTTTTATGGATTTAAGTGGCTCTCTTGGACGTAAATTTGGGAGTGTTGGATTAGCTATAAATAGCATTGAAACGTCAATAACTGTTTCAAAAAATTCATTAAATCAAAATAAAGTATTAAATGAGATTAACAAAAGAGCTTATGAATATGCTGATTTAATTTTAAAAGCTTACGAAGTTGATGAAACTGTATTAATTGACGTTCATAAAAAAATTCCAGAGCATGCTGGATTAGGTTCTGGAACTCAGCTTGCTCTTAGTGTTGGAGTTGCAGTATCAAAATTATTTGATCTTAATTTAAGTTTAATGGATATAGGAAAAGTACTAGACAGAGGTAATAGGTCAGGTATAGGCATAGGTGCATTTGAAAGTGGTGGATTTTTAATTGATGGTGGAAAAGGCAAGTCGCCAGAACTACCACCAATTACAGTGAGACAAAATTTTCCAGATAACTGGAGAATAATTCTTTTAATAAATAGTAGAGAAAAAGGTATACACGGCCAAAAAGAGTATAATGCTTTTAAAACTCTTAAACCATTTCCTGGGACTTTATCAGAAAAACTTTGTCGTTTAGTAAATATGGCAATATTACCAAGCCTAAAAGAAAATAATTTTTCTGATTTTTCTGAAGGTATAGGTCAATTACAAAAAGTTGTTGGAACACATTTTTCTCCGATACAAGGAGGAGTTTATTCAAATCAAGATATTGCAAATATCATGAATTATGTGGAAAAAAAAGGCTTTATGGGTGTTGGTCAAAGTTCATGGGGGCCGACAGGATTTATTCTAGCAGATAGTGATACCTCAGCACATAAACTCACAAAAGATATTAGGAATAATTTTTTTTGTAAAAACTTACGTATAGAAATTATCAAAGGTCGTAATAAAGGCTCATTGATTGAATTCGATGAGAACAAAAATATAAATCAAGATAAAAATTTAAATATAAAATAAGGAATAAATTATGAGTAAACCATTAATAATGCATATGTTAACAACAGCAAAAAATCTTAGTCCTTTTGATGTGAATATGGCCTATGATGCTGGATGGGATAAATGCGTCCCTTACACTAATATCGAGGCTAGTGAAGTCGAGGGGATTGTTCAAGATGCTATTTTTTCCAGGCCGCCAGGCTTAAATAAAACAGGAATTTTTATTGGTGGAAGAGACCCACATATAGCAATTGAAATGTTAAAAATATGTAAAAATTCATTAGTTCCTCCATTTACCGTTTCTGCTTTTGCGGATCCAAGTGGGGCATATACAACCGCAGCCGGCATGATTGCAAAAGTAGAAGATTCTTTAAAAAACAAGTTTGAGAAGTCTTTGGAAAATCAAAAAGTTGTTGTCTTTGGTGGTACTGGGCCAGTTGGCTGTATAGCCGGAATATTAGCGGCATCAGCAGGGGCAGATGTTGTAATAATGGGAAGGAAAAAGGACAAATGTGAAGAGTTATCAAAATATTGTATAGATAACTATTTGGGTTCAGACGCAAAAATATCAGGCGCATCAAACGATGAATTTAATCAAATGATTGACCAAGTTGATATAGTACTTGCAAGCGGTGCTGCTGGTATTCAGCTAGTATCTGAGGAGCAATTAAAGCTTGCAATGAATTTGAAAGTTGCAGCTGATGTAAATGCAGTTCCTCCTTCAGGTGTGGCTGGCCTTGATGCTATGCAAGACTGCAAGGAATTATCTGGTTCCGTTTCTGGCGCACTAGGAATTGGTGCTCTTGCTATAGGTCAAGTTAAATATCAAGCACAAAGCAAGTTATTAAAAAAAATGGCTAGCTCAGAAAAACCTGTATTTCTTGATTTTCATGATGCACTTGAGCTTGCAAGAGAGTATGTATCATCAAAATAATATAATAATAATTGGTAATTCAGTAGTTGAGCACAGTAAATCACTTATTAAATTAAATAAAAGAGTAATCAATATTGACTCATTTAATGATGACGACTTAAAAGGAGAGTGCTATTTAAATAAGAACTCTTTTGGATTTGTAAATGACGATGTTATTGAAATAATAAAAAAACTAAATTTAAAAAAAGAAGATACTATAATAATCGTCGCATCAGGTTTTGATACTAAAAGGGATTATGATGAAAATCTAAACAAATATGGTTATTTAGCAAATAACAAACAAGATATATTTGCTGAAACAAAATATAGTAAAATATTATTTAATCAATTATATAAAAGTGGAATTAAAGTTCCAAAAGATTATAATTTAGAAATTCTAAATAAAGAAAAAAAGCTAATTAAAAATAAAGATCTATCTGGTGGATTTGGAATTAAAGATTATACAAAAGACTATATCTTAGCTGACAATGAATATATTCAAGAGTTTATTACTGGAAATGTTCACTCAATACTTTTTATTGTTAATAAAAAAAAAGATTATAAATTAATTGGTATTAATAAAATATTTAATAAAAAAACAAAAAATACAAATTATTGTTTTTCTGGAGCCATATCAAATATAAAACTAGAACCTCCTTATATTGAATTATTAAAAAATATAATTAATTTTTTTGTTAATAATTTTGATTTAGTTGGAATTAATGGTATTGATTTCGTTATTAAAGGTAGTAGTATTTATTTTCTTGAAATAAACCCAAGATTAACGCAAACCTGTTTTATGTATGATGATTATTTCAAGCTCGGCTATGTTAACGCTCATATTGATAGTATTATTAATGGCAAAATGCCAGATATTGTCAATGAAGAGAATTCATCCTATGCATTTGAAACAATATTTGCTAAAGAAGATTTTAAATATACTTTTGACTTATTAAAATATGATTTTGTATCTAATGTGCCAAAAACAAATTGCTTTATTGAAGCTGGTGATCCTATATGTACAATACGTGTCAAATCATATGATGAAAAAAAAGCTGATAAATTGTTATCAGATAATATATCATTAATAAAAAATGAACTTAATAATACAGAGATAATTTGATGATTAGTGTGAATAAAAAAGCTCAAACCTTGGTTGATGATTTAATTCTTAATAAGTCATATTATAGGGTTGATGTTTCTAAAGGACATAAAAACGTAACTATTATTGACGCCGGAATAAATGCACTTGGCAATATTGAGGCCGGTAGAATAATTAGTGAAATATGTCTAGGTGGCCTAGGTAGAGTACATATTTTAAATACTTTCCAAGCACCTGAATGGCCTCTTACAGTTCACGTAAATTCTAATGACCCCGTAATTGCTTGCTTAGGATCTCAATATGCCGGATGGAGCTTATCTTCTAAGGAGGAGGGTGTAAAATTTAACGCATTAGGTTCTGGCCCAGGTAGAGCTTTAGCTTTAAAAGAGGCTTTATTTAAAGATATTAACTATTCAGATAAAAACGATAAAACTTGTATCGTAATGGAAGTAGATTGTTTTCCACCAAAAGATATTGTTGAAAAAATTGAAAAAGACACAGGTGTTAAAGCAGAAAATATAACTATAATATTAACCCCAACATCTAGTATCGCCGGTAATTTACAAGTTGTCTCAAGAGTTTTAGAAGTAGCCCTACATAAAGCACACGAACTTAAATTTCCGATGAACGAAATTATAGAGGGCTTTGGAAGCGCCCCAATACCACCAACATCGCCAGAATTCTTAACTGCAATGGGCAGAACAAATGACGCAATAATTTTTGCAGGAGTTACCCAACTATTCGTAAATACATCTGACGATATGGCAAAAGATCTATGTAATAAAATGCCGAGCTCTACATCAAATGATTACGGTAAGCCTTTTGCAGATATTTTTAAAGATTATGAATATGATTTTTTTAAAATAGATGGAAATCTTTTTAGCCCTAGTAAAGTTATAATATCAAATATGAAAACTGGAAATACTTTTACAAGTGGTGATATCGACTCTGAATTAATGAAAAAGTCTTTCGGGATATAAAATGTATTTAATTTTTACCGAAGACGATGGATGGCATACTAGTCAATTAATAAAATCTTTTGAAAAAAATAAAAAAAAAGTAATAACTGCAAAAATCAATAATTCATCACTAGTTCTTGAAGATATTCCTAAAATTATAATAGACTCAAAAGAGTATTTTTTAAAGGATATTGAAGGTGCTTTTGTAAGAGGCATACCAGGCGGTACTCTCGAAGAAGTTATCTTTCATTTAGATATTTTACATTATTTAGAGCTTTATAATGTCTGTGTTTATAACAATACAGTATGCATTGAAAAAAGTGTTGATAAAATAAGAACATCAAGTATATTGAGCGCGAGTAATATTCCAACGCCAAAAACATACATTACAAGTAACATCAAAGATCTAAATAAATTTAAAAAAGAATTTTTTGAAAATAAATGTGTTTCTAAACCTATCTTTGGTTCCCAAGGCAAAGGATTGGAGATCTTGGATAAAAATAATTCTCATCCTGATTATGAAAATTTAAATAATGTTTATTATTTGCAAGAATACTTAAATCATCCTGAGAGTAAATTTATTGACTGGAGATTATTTGTTATAAAAAACGAAGTTATAGCTTCGATGGTTCGCGAAGGAAAAACTTGGATAAACAATATCGCTAATGGAGCTTCTTGTAAATCATTTAAGCCTTCAAGAGAAATGGTAGAAATTGCTTTGAAGGCCTCTAATGCTCTAAATATGGATTACTCAGGCGTTGATATTATGTTAGGTGATAATGGCTATATGGTAACGGAAGTAAATAGTATTCCTGCTTGGAAAGGTTTGCAGTCAGTTCACAATGATAGGATTATTGCTGACGAAATAATTAATAATTTTTTACGTATCTGTAAGGAGAAAAATTGATAACTGAGACCCAAGTTAAAATGGCATTTGAATATTCTTGCAAACTTGATGTTTTCTCAATAAAACCAGGTAACGTTTCATATAATAATCCTGGCTATAATATGACGCACAAAGACTTCCTTCAAAGTTCTATGGCATGCTCTGACATTATTTGCGAAAAAGGTATGGATATTGGCACTAAGATATATGAAAGCGTTAAATCTTCAGTGGATGTGGTTGGATGCAACACTAATCTAGGTATTATTTTACTCTGCACCCCTATTGTACAAAGTTTGTATCTTGATGAGAAACATAGATTTTCACGAGAAAATTTAAAGAAAACCATTCTAGATATTGATCATAAGCAAACAAAAAAAATATATGAAGCAATTAATATAGCAAATGCTGGGGGAATGGGAGAAAAAGACGAATATGATATTAAAAAGTCTGGCAATTGTAATTTTAAACTTTACGAAGCTATGAAATACGCAAGTTCTTACGATGATATTGCTAACGAGTATTATTGTTTTTTTGACAATATTATCAATAATTTATCTCCATTTTGGAGAATATGCTTTAATAAAATGAATAATGATGAGTCTGCTACAACTGCAACATTTTTAAGTCTTCTGTCAAAAAGGCCAGATAGTCTGATTGCAAGAAAATATGGTGTTATGAAGGCAAAAAACGTCTCTGAACAAGTAAAATCGCTTGCAAATGAATATTGTGAGCTAAAAAACCCAAAAATATTAAATAAAAAGTTGTTATTACTGGATTCTGAGCTTAAGATACAAGGGTTAAATCCTGGAACAACGGCTGACGTTGTAGTGGCTAGTGTATTTTTCAACCGCTTGGGTTTATAATTGAAACTTAGTTATTCAATGGAATTCAGTATTGAATACTACTTTTTACAATAATTTATAATAATAGGAGTTATATCATGGCAATAAATAAAGTTTTAGTGGGGGAATGTCTAGTAAATGATAACGACCCAACAGGAACTATGGCAGAGATTGCTCATATCGATTTATTAATCGGTCCAAGAGGCTCAGCAGTAGAAACAGCATTTTGTAATGGTCTTTGTAATAACAAAGATGGTTTTACATCTTTATTAGCAGTAGTTGGCCCAAACTTAGTTTGTAAACCAAATACTATGATGTTTAACAAAGTTACAATTAAAGGTGCTAAGCAAGCTGTTCAAATGTTTGGTCCTGCTCAGAAAGCAGTAGCTATGGCTGTTGCTGATAGCGTTGAGTCAGGTGTTATTCCAAAGGGTGAAGCTGACGATCTTTACATATGTGTTGGCGTATTTATCCATTGGGAAGCAAATAGTGACGAAGCTATTTATGAAAATAACTATAAAGCTACTAAAGGCGCTATAGAAGCTGCTGTTAAAGGCACACCTTCTGTTGACGATATGTTAGCTAAAAAAGATGCTACAGACCATCCTTTCCAAGGATTCTAAAACATCTTAATGTTTGTAAGTATTTGCGTCAGCTTCGCCTTATGAAGACTGACGCAACTCTTGCTAATAAAATTTTTACCACGAGGTTAGCCATCGAATTAAATGTCATTGAAAGATAAAAATAGATATAAAGATGGATTAACACTGCAAGAGTATTCACTAAAACATGCGATACCAATTGAAACGCTCATAGATCCATTAGGATCAAATAAAATTAAAAAAAAATTAAAAAATGTAGTTAATGCAAAAACTACAGAAAAACAAAAGACAATTCTTAAAGCTTATAGTGATTTAAATAAGCTAGTTTTAAAAGATGGACGTATATATATTTATGAAGAGGTTCGTAAGTTAAATTATTTGTTTTGGCTTAATGATCAATTATCAAGCCTTGGGTTCGAATACGATGATCTTAATAATTACAGTCACGAATCACATAAAGTTATTACAGAAAACTTTATATCAAATAATAAAGAAAATATTAATTTACTTGAACTAAAAACCACAAAGACCAAAGATTTCTTTCTATATTTAGCAATCTTACTTATTAACAATGGGTACATTTTAAAAGATTATATATACTTAAAAAATATTGAAGAAAATTTATATCAAAATTTAAAAAAACAATTAAATGCCTATGATATTTCAATTATTAAATTAAATATTTCTAATGATACATTTGTTGTAAGATTTGCTTCAAAAAATGATTGTGAAAAACTTAAAGCTAATACTAAAGAATTTTTAAATAAAATACCTTGTTTTAATGATAAATTTTTTATTAGTTCGCCAGAAGCTACGATAACAAAAAAGCTTGTATTTGATTCTGCGCATTATATTACTGATCATGATGCAAAGTGTAAAAATATGCATGGCGGTCGTTATGATATTGAAATTTCTATTAAAGATAGAATTGACCCTTTAACTGGTTTTGTGGTTGACTATTCACTAATTAAAGCAGTCGTAAAAAATTTAATCATAGACAAATTTGATCACAAAACCTTAAACTTAACTTGCCCTGAACTATCCTGGCGTTCTAGCACTGAGTTTTTATCTATTGTTATATGGGAAATTTTAATTCCCTATTTACCAAATCTAGAAAGAATCAAAATTTATGAAACAAGTTCATCTTTTTGTGAATTCAAAGGTAATAGTTTAGATGTGTATCTTAAAAATGGACCAAGCGAGATACTAAATTATTTTAAAAATTTAAATAGAAACCTAGAGAATGAAGAAAATTTAACAGGTTAAATATAGCAATGAATATACCTTGGTTAGAAGAAACTTATATCTATTTAAAAAATCTAATCGATATAAATAACTTTCCAAATACTGTTATTATTACAGGTAACAAATCCATTGGAAAAAACATACTTGCAGAGGAAATTGCCCAATATTATTTAAATTATAGTAATGAAGAAAATATAGTTACACAAGATTATATAAAAATCTCAGTAGAAGAGGGTTCTAAAGCAATAAAGATTGATCAAATCAGAGAAGTTATTGATAAAATCTACTTTAAATCTGATAGAAAAATTATTTATATTAAAGATGCTGACAAATTAAACATTAATGCTTCAAATGCAATTCTTAAAATACTTGAAGAGCCACCAGCAGGATCTAAATTTATATTAACGACTTCAAAGATTTCATCTCTACTGCCTACAATTATAAGCAGATCTTCGATTATAAAGTGTAATAATCCAATGGATGCAGATATAAATAGTTATTTATCAAAATTAGAAAATGTTGATTTAGACAATTACTATATTTTATCAAACTTAAACAGCAAATATGTTAAAAACAACTTTTATGAAAAAAAATTTTCAATAATTAATGATTTTTTTTATGATTTAGATGAGGTTATTCATTCCTCTGAAAATATTATAAATTTTTCAAAAAAATTCTCTGTGTATAATATTGAGCATATTATTAATATAATTTTATTTGTGGTAGTTAATTTTCAAAAATCTATTATTACAAATAAAAATTCAAGATTTTTTGATGATAATGAAAATATTTTAAAAGCGTATAATTACAAGAAATTAAATTATATTTATGATAAATTAATCAGTATTAAAAAAAATGTTAATATTATTCAAAATAATGAAACAATTTTGTTCTCAATATGTATTTTATTTAAAAGGTTATCAAAGGCTAACTAATACCATAATCTTTTTTCTGTTTTTTACAAACTGTTCAAATGCGCTTGAAATTTTTGATTTAGATCCAAAATCAACTGTTATTGGTGATATTAAAACTATTATTGTTGATGAAAACGAAACTGTAGCAGATCTAGCAATTAATTATAAAACCGGCTTTCAGGATTTGCTAATTGCAAATCCTGAATCACACCATTGGAGCCCAGCCACTAATTCAGAATACATTATCCCATCTATGTATGTTCTGCCACAAAAATACTATAATGGTATTATTTTAAATTTGGCCGAGCTTCGACTGTATTATTATATGCGTGGATCAGATTTATATGAGAATTATAAAGTTTTAACCTACCCAGTAGGTATTGGTAGACTTGATTGGAAGACGCCACTTGGAGAAACATACATAAAGAGCAAAGTTAAAAGTCCTACTTGGTACCCGCCAAAATCTATAATAAAAGAGTATGAAGAAAGAGGTGACACATTGCCTAGAGCTGTAGAGGCTGGACCAGATAACCCATTAGGTAATTACGCTTTAAAATTAAATATTGATGGTGGTTATTTATTGCATGGCACAAATAAAAAACACGGTATTGGAATGATGGTTTCGCATGGATGTATTAGATTGAGAAATGAAGATATAGAGACTATATTTTATAATGCTCCAGTAGGGACAAAAGTAAAAATAATTAATATGCCAATAAAAATTGGTCTGTATAATAATTTTGTGTATATGGAAGTACATGCTTTTAACAACAAAGAGGTTTATTCAAACAACCAAAAAAATACTTTAACCACAGATAATATATTTAAACCTGTAATGCCTGTAATGAATTTCTTGGATAAAAATCCAAATTTTTCAATAAGTTGGGATAAAGTATTCAAAGTTTTTGAAGAATCAAAAGGAGTTCCGGTAATTATAGGAAAAAAATCTTTTAATTGAATTTTATTATGCGTTTAAAAACCTTAAAATTTAGTTCATTTTTAACTTTTGTTATTTTGATAGCGAATAATAGTGTTTTTTCTGCTGATCAAGAGAAATGTAAGGGTAATGATAGTTTATATTGGACAAATTGCATTGGCTCAATAGCTACTAATGGTGAAGCTTATGTTGGGCAGTTTCAGAATGGATTACCTCACGGAAAAGGTACATATACTTATAAAGATGGAGCTACCTATGTAGGAGAATTTGCAAATGGCAAGGAATCTGGCGAAGGTATGTTTTATTGCTGGGTTCACGGAGCAATTTATGAGGGGGCTTTTAAAAATGGGAAAAAACACGGATTTGGGAAATATAATTTTCCAAATGGGGATATTTATGAAGGCCAATGGAGAAAAGGCAAAAGAAACGGAAAAGGAAAATATATCTTTAAAAATGGGCTGGTTAACGAAGGAATATTTAGTAATAACAAATTTATAGAGTGAGTAAGAAGTGCTCAAGAAAATATCTCGAGCACTTTATTAAAGTTAGACGTCCTTATCTGACTCTTTTTTTGCCTCAGCAGAATCATCTTCCTCTGATTCTTTCATAGACTTCATTTTATCCTTCATATTTGACTTCATATCAGTCATCTCAGAATGCTTTTCATCATGATCTTCATCGTGAGAAGCTCCAGCACTGCAATGACCTGCAAATGCTACAGAAGAAAAGAAATAAGCTACAATAAATATATATTTCATAATTAACTCCAAAAATTATATTATGATAATGATAGTACTAAACTTAAAAAATTTTAAGCTATGCCGAATTTGTACATATATAACCAAATAAAACCTGTACATATTCATATTATATTTAAAATACTTATTTAATAATAATATATATATCAATAGTTTATGGTTTTAATCTAAAAAATATATAATTATAATTTGGAGAAAAGATATGGATTATGAAAAGATGATTGGGCAATGGCACCAAGACAGAAATCTCATTAAAGGAAGTTCAGACAAAGACCAATTTCTTAAATTAATGCAAGAAGCAGGCGAGTTATCAGATAGTTTATGCAAAGGTAAAGATATTAGAGATGATATTGGTGATATGATGGTAGTGTTGATTAATATTATGGTTAGAAATAATTTAACCATGAAAGAATGCTTATCAGTTGCTTATGATGATATTAAAGATCGTAAGGGTAGAATGATTGATGGTATATTTGTAAAAGAGGGTGATGATTAATGTTTGGATTAATAGGAAGCGTATTAATAGTTTTTGGGGTGGTTATTGCTGTCATGGCAGGCTTGGAAGATTTAGATTGGTATTTTATTTTCATAGCCGCACTAGTAATGGGCATAGGCTCTATTACTTATAGAGCTCCACAGGTATATGGTATGCTTAACACTAATATTTTAATTAAACTGTTATTAAAGGTCACAATAATTTACTCATTTTTTGCAGCACCAATATACTTCGTAACCTCTTACTTTTTTGCTTAAAAAATAAATGAAAATTAAACTACTTATAGCCTGTCTATTATTCTTTGCTTTCCAAGTTAATGCGGAAGTTAAGGACGTGAATAATCAAGAAATAATAAATCTAATTAATAAGAATGTCCCTATAATTGATATTAGAAGATCTGCCGAATGGCGCGATACAGGGATAATAAAGGGGAGTATTTTACTTACATTTTTCGATAAGAAGGGTAATTCTAATACTGAAAAATGGCTTCCTGAATTGAAGAAAATTGCTAGAGAAGGTGACCCAGTTATAATTATATGTAGAAGTGGCAGAAGAAGCGCAATAGTCTCTAAATTTCTTAATGAGCAAGCAAATTATACAAATGTTTTTAATGCGTCTGGCGGAATACTATCATGGATAAGCTCAAAAAATAAAACTGTACAACCAAATTAAATTTTATCTGTTCCTTTCTTTACTAACGAGGATATATAATTACTTATAAAATTTGGCAGTGTTTGTAATCCCTTCATAATTAAATACATCGGAATTGGAAAACTAATCTCAAATCTATTTGAGTTTAACCCCTTTGAAATAATACTTGCAGCAGAACTTGCGCTAATTATTAGCGGCATAGGGAAAGTATTTTTATCTGTTAATGGTGTTTTTACAAATCCCGGAGTAATAACTTTAACATCAACAATATCTTTTAGCTCAATATGAAGTGAGGAAGCGAAATTATAAAGTGCTGCTTTAGTCATAGAGTAGGGTTGGCTATATGGCAAACCCTTATAGGCTACTAGACTAGAACAAATAATTAGTTGGCTGGTAGAGTTTGTATTTTTTAAAAATTCTTTAGCGACAGAAAGTATGTGCAGTAGTCCTAAAATATTAACATTTATTACATTTTCATAGTCTGAGGAATTATCTGGACTATATGTGGCCGACATATAGATTATATGCAATGAGTCCATTTCTTTTTTAATAATATTTTTAGAAACATTAATGCATTGGCTTTTATTCGATAAGTCTAACGGAATTATCTCATGATTATTAATAAGACTATTATTAAGCTCATTAAGTTTTTCTTCATTTCTAGAGGATAGTATTAATTCATATCCTTTAGCATCAAGTTTTTTAGCTAGTTCTCTTCCAATGCCTGAGCTAGATCCAATAATCCAATATTTTTTCATTATTAATTTTTCTGGAGTGTAAATTGATAAACATTTGTTCTTTCGTTAATAAAACTTGATGAACATGAGGTTAAATAATATTCCCAAATTTTAATAAATTTTTTATCAAAATTTAATTTTTCTACTTCTTTTATATTTTTTCTAAAACTATCATTCCATAAATCTAAAGTCTTCGAGTATGATTCTCCGAAGGAAAAAGAATCTAAAACATTAAAACTATTTTTTTTTGCATATTTCATAAATATACTAGGTGAGGGCAGCATACCTCCCGGAAAAATAAATGTTCTTATTGCGTCTGTGCTATTTTTATAGGTGTCAAAAAGCTTATCGTCAATAGTGATAGTTTGTATAACAGCTTTTCCGTTTTTTGATAATAAATTATAAATTTTTTGAAAATATGTATTCCAATATTCTTGTCCTACAGCCTCAAACATTTCTATTGATACAATCGAGTTGTATTTTTTTACAATATTTCTATAGTCATCGTAAATTACATTAATATTTGAATTATTTTTATGTAAATCACTAGCATATTTGTATTGTCTTTTTGATATTGTAATACTATCCAATTGATTAAAATCATCTCTTGATTGCATTAAAAATCCACCCCAGCCAGTACCAATCTCAAGTAAATTATTAGTATTTGAAGTTTTTAAAATGTCTCGGATACGGTTGTACTTATTAATCTGCGCATCATAAAGAGTATTGTTGTCTTTCAAAAATAGAGCTGAAGAATATGTTAATGATTCATCAAGCCATATTTTATAAAAGCTATTTCCTAAATCATAATGAGCTTCAATATTTTTTTTGCTACCTTTAATAGTATTTTTATTATAAATATACTTAATATTTGAAAAAAATCTTGTAATAAGTTTTCCAAATAGAAGTTTTGATAATGTTTTGTCATTTATTATTGCAAAGGTAAAAAGATTTTTTAGATTTGAAGAAGTCCATTTTCCATCTCTGTAATCTGACGCAAAACCAACATCTCCGTTTTTAATCATATTGCTTACTATAGACCAATCATTTATTTTTATGTCGGCTATTATCTCAGACGTTTTATTTATTTCGAATACTTTATTATCAGGATCAATTATTTTAATTGAACCTTTATCACATTTTCTTAAAGTAGATATAAATAAGTTTATTTTTAATTGTTCTAAATATTTCATATTAAGTTATTTTATTAATATTTTGCTCAGGTTTTTTATAAAATTTTATTTTTTTAAAGAATAACTTTACAGCCTGTAAGTGAATTAAATATATAACTCTGGTTATTAAATATAACGAAGTAAATGCATATTTTAAAACGGTAAAATTATTTTTAATTATTGTTTTATTTCCCTTTATATAGGTTTCTAATATGTTTTTATTATCATCATTATAGTAATCTATATTAAAATTGATACTATTCTTACTATTATTATATTTTATTTTATAATTTCCTTCTCTAGGTAGAAAAGGGGAAACATGAAAAAGTTTTTCAATGTTATAGTTTTGTACAGATTCTGAAGTATGATTTATATAATAATGATTTTCCGAAAACGTATTATTCACCTTTAGTATTGTGCAAACAATTTTTTCTTTTGAGTAGCAAAACATAAATGATACTGGGTTAAAAGCATATCCTAAGATCTTGGGCATGGTTATTAACTCTAATTTGTCTATTTTTGTATTATATCTATTTTTTAATAGATCGCTGCACCACATGAATAAATCGTTATTCCCATTAGCATAATCTTGCTCATATACAGACAAAATATTAAACTTATTTAAGCTAAAAAAATTTGTTTTTTTATTTTTAATTGGAAAGTTTATGCTGATATAATTACATTTATATAAAAATTCGTTGGCTTTTGGCCAATTTCTTTTATGAAATACTATGGCTTTTACAAATTTCATTTATTATAAATCAATACTTTTTAATTTTTCAACTGCTTTAATTGAAGATACCACTCCATCTTCGTGGAATCCATACTTGTTATATGCCCCACAAAAAAAAGATTTATTTTCTCCTTGAATTAGTGGTATTAAATTTTGAGCATTTCTTGCAGTTATATCAAAAATAGGGTGTTCTAAGACGTGCCTATTAAAAACTTTTTCTTCTTTAATTTGATCTCCTGGATTTAATGAGACAAAAATAGGGTACTTTGTATCTATATCTTGGAGTGAATTCATCCAATATGATAAAATTGGTTGGTTATTTTTTGTTTTTTTATATACCCAACTTGCCCAACATTTGTAATTTCTTGGCATTATTGAGCTATCTTTATGTAAAACAACCTCGTTTTTTGAGTATTTTATGTCTTTTAAGACATCGGCTTGGTGGTTTGATAGGTTTTTACCTATATTTGTCACTTCATTAGGATGATTGCAAAAAAATACGTAGTCATATTCATCAGCACTATCTACTGTTATTATTTTTATACCATTATTGGTCTTAACCACCTCTTTTACCTCAGAATTCAACCTAATATTAGCATCGATATGCTCTACAAGTCTTCTTACATAGGTTTTACTGCCATTTTTAATATAAAGCCATTGAGGTTGATTGTTAATACTTAAAAGGCCGTGATTATTCATAAATCTTGCATATGATAAGAAGGGAAACTGGAGTATTTGAGAAGGTTTGCAACTCCAGATTGAGCTACCCATTGGCACTATATAATTCTCTATAAAGAAATTATTAAAATTATTGTCCTTTAAAAATTTGCCTAAAGTTATATTTCTTATATTTTTATTAATATTATTTATAGATTTATAAGATAAATAGTTGAATTTATTTATATTATATAGCAAGTTATAGTGTTTATAGCTCAAAATATTTTTTTTATTAACAAAAAAACTACTAATATTTGAATATTTGATTTCTGGATCTTCGTGTCTGTTACTGGTTATAGCAAAGGACATATCGCTTTTTCCACAGTCTACATTTAACTCATTAAGCAATTTTGAGAAGTTAGGGTAGTTCTGTTTGTTAAATACTATAAATCCTGTATCAACGTTAAATTTAATACCTTTCTCGTAGTCTATTGATAATGTTCTAGTATGACCACCTAGATATTGTTCTTTTTCATAAATAGTTATGTTGTAGTCTTTATAGAGAAGATAGGAGGCATATAAGCCGGATATTCCTGATCCTATTATAGCTATCCTTTTCATTGCTTATCCTTAAGACTTCGCATAATCATTATTATGTTAAATTATATATATTAACCATAAGTATTATCAAGAACGCCTATAGGATCAATATGAACAGATACTTTACATCCCTTCTTCATTGGCCCTAGGCCTTGAGACGTTCCAACACAAATAATATCACCAGCATATAAAGTCATGTTCTGGGACAAGTACATAACAATTTCTTCAGCTGAAAACATCATATCGCTTACAGGATAATTTTGTTTCTCTTCATTATCATCAATAATTGTTTTTACAAACAATTTTTTTTCATCTATGCCTGTAGCTATATACGGCCCGAAAACGCCAAAATTATCGAACCCCTTGCATCTTGTCCATTGATCGAAATTTGGATCATTTTTTAATAATCCAAAAGCAGTAACATCATTGATACAAGTAAATCCAAATATAGCATTTCTAGAGTCATTAATATTATCGAGATCTTTGATAGTTTTACCAATAACAATGCCTAATTCGCCCTCAAAAAATACGTCGCCATCATAATTTTTTGGGTGATCAATATGGTCATTTGGGCCTGCAAATGAAGTTGGGGATTTAAAGATATAAAGTGGTGTTTCTGGATAGCTGAGAGATTTTTCATCAGCTAATGCTTTATAGTTATTCCATAAGGCAATCATTTTTGATGGAGAACAAGGAGATAGTAATGATACGGAGTCAATTGACACCGAATCATTTGTTTTTAAAGGATTGTTAAATAGGTCTCCCTCATAAATTATTATATCTTCGCCATTATTAGAAATTTTTCCAAATTTTATATCACCGCTGATCGCGAATCTTGCCCATTTCTCCATAAGTCCTCCTTAAATAGTAATTCTTCTAGTTTTTTAATTGGTTTTTTTTCATAATTTAATTCGTGACACATATATGCCCTTGTATGTTTTGAGCCAATATAGCCTTTAAAAATACTTGATAAATGTTTAGTAAAATCAGTAATTTTTACATTATTATTAAAGTTTTTTATTATATATTCAAAGTATTCTTTTAATATTATATCCTTATCTATAAATTTTTCGTTTTCTAATAACACATCGATTTCATTTAATAAGAAGGGATTATTGCAAACAGCCCTACCTATCATAACTCCATCAACATATTTTAAGTGATTTATTACATCAATTGGGTTTTGAATTTCACCATTTATAATAATTTTTAGATTTGGGAACTGTTTTTTAATTTCATATACCCTTCTATAATTAATTGGAAGAACACTCCTATTTTTTCTAGGATTTACACCTTTTTTTAATATAGCCTTTCTTGCGTGCAAATGAAAAGTTGTGACACCCTTTTTAGAAACAGTATTAATAAAGTCTGATAAATAATTAATATCATCATAATTGTCTATACCAAGCCTAGTTTTAACTGTTACAGGTAAATCTGATATATTTTTGATTGCTTCAGCGCATTTTGCAACAAGTTCTGGTTGAGAAAATAAACATGCGCCGAAATTACCAGATTGTGCTCTTTTACTAGGACAACCAATATTTAAATTAACCTCGTCATAATTATAATCCTCTATTATTTTTGCGCATTTAGCCAAATCTTCTGGATTATCACCACCTAATTGAAACCCTACTGGATTATCATTCATATGTTCTAGTTTGTTTAGTTTTTTAGATTTGTTATGTAAAATTGAATTTGATGCGACCATTTCTGTATATAACATAGTTTTCTTTGAAATTAATCTAAGCAAATATCTGAAATGCAGGTCTGTATGACCCATCATAGGCGCTACACATAATTTGTACGAATCGTTTTTCATAATAGTTTTTATGTTTATTGTAGTTTATTATATAACCCCTTTTAGAAGAAACATATAACAATGAATTCATCTGCATTAACCATTAAGAATTTAACCAAAACCTATTCAAATGGTTTTAAAGCGCTTCATGGAATAAATCTTGAAATTCCGCACGGGGATTTTTTTGCGCTTTTAGGACCAAATGGAGCTGGCAAATCAACTACAATCGGGATAATAACATCGTTAATAAAAAAAACTAGTGGCGATATAAAAATTTATGATATTGATATCGATAAAAATTTTGTTAAAGCTAAAACTTTTATTGGTTTAGTACCGCAAGAGATAAATTTCAATACATTTGAACCCATTAAAGAAATTATAATCAATCAGGCTGGTTATTATGGCGTAAGAAGAGAACCTGCAATTATTGAAGCAGAACGCTTATTAAAAAAACTTGGGTTATGGGAAAAAAAAGATCAGTTTTCTAGAAAATTATCAGGAGGTATGCAAAGAAGATTAATGGTAGCAAGAGCATTAGTACATAGACCTAAGTTATTAATACTTGATGAGCCTACTGCTGGAGCAGATGTAGAAGTCAGAAGATTGATGTGGGAGTATCTAAAACAGCTAAATAATGATGGTACTACTATAATTTTAACAACTCATTATTTAGAAGAAGCTGAAAATTTATGTAAAAATATAGCTATAATTGATGATGGTAAAATTTTAGAAAATTCTAGTATGAAGATTTTTTTAAATAAACTAAAAAATGAAAAATTTATACTTTATACAGAAAATGAAATTCCTGAAGATTTAAATCTTAATTGCCACTCCCTGCATATTATAGATAATAATACTCTAGAAGTTTCAATTGATGTAAATTCAAATATTAATTCTTTAATTGAAGAATTATCCAAAAAAGATATTAAAGTAAAATCATTGAAAAATAAAACTGGACGTTTAGAAGAACTATTTATGAGGCTTTTAGATAAAAATGGAAAATAATCTTAATTTACAATTAATAGCGTACAAAACTATTGTCAGAAAAGAAGTCCTTAGGTTTTCTAGAATATGGAAGCAAACATTAATACCGCCAGTTATTACAAATATTTTGTATTTTATTATTTTTGGAAATTTAATTGGTGAAAGAATTGGAGAAATAGAAAAATTTAGTTATACGGATTTCATATTTCCAGGGTTATTATTAATGTCTGTCATTACTCATTCCTATACCAACACGGTATCATCTCTTTATATATCAAAATACCATCGATATATTGAAGAATTATTAGTTTCACCTATTCAGAATTACACTATATTAGCAGGATTCATTACTGGTGGCGTAATTCGAGGACTATCTGTAGGTATAGTTGTTATACTTGCTGCTCAATTTTTTGTTAATTTTACAGTTTATAATATATTATTAATGCTAACTGTTATCACTTTATCTTCAACTTTATTTTCAATGTGTGGATTTTTGAATGGCTTATTTGCAAATGATTGGGATGACATAAATGTAATACCAACGTTTATAATGACGCCATTGACATACTTAGGCGGTATATTTTTTTCAATATCAATGTTGCCTGGTATCTGGCAGGATCTTGCTCTTATAAATCCGATATTGTATTTAATAAATGCTTTAAGATACTCAATGTTGGGAATCACTGATGTTAGCGTAACTTTTTCTTTTTTAATAATTATAAGTTTTAATATAATAGTCGCATCATTTTGCTTATATTTTTTAAATATTGGAAAAGGTTTAAGGACATAAGTACTTGTGGATAAAAAACAGGATATATTAGAAAAAATATGGAGTGAGCTAAAAGATAGCTTGATCATTAGCGGCCACCCTTTTCATATTTTTTCTTTATCAACTATAAATAATAATTTTCCTGACTCAAGAAATGTAGTTTTAAGATCTATAAATAAAGATAAAAGTTATATAACTTTTCATACTGATAAAAGATCAAATAAAATTATACAAATTAAAGATAATAACAATGTTTGCTGTTTATTTTATGACAAAACAAATAAAATACAGTTAAAAATATACGGAAAAATTAGTATTGTAGAGGATAAACAAATCATATTTGATACCTGGAGTAAGTCTAAAGATATGAGTAAAGTTTGCTATTTGAACAAATTTTCACCTGGCACCCCAATGAAAGATTCAAAAGAGTATATTTTAGAAAGAGATAATATTAACTTAAATGAGGGAATTAAAAATTTCTGTATTTTAAAAATTAATATTTCTATAATTGATTGGTTGAATTTAAACCATAAAGGTCATGAAAGATTACTTATTGACATTATTAATAATAAAAAAGAATGGATAGCACCATGAGTTATTATAAAAAACATATTTTTTTGTGTATTCACCAAAGAGACGACGGAAAAGAATGCTGCAATGATAAATCTTCTTCTGAAATCTTTGATTATGCAAAGAAAAAATGTATTTCTATGAAAATACAAAGAAAAGGAGGGATAAGAGTCAATAAGGCTGGATGCTTAGACAGATGTACTGAGGGCCCTGTGATGGTTATTTATCCAGATAATGTTTGGTATAGTTATAAAAATAAAGAAGATATTGACGAAATAATTCAAAGTCATTTGGTAGAAAATAAAGAAGTAAAAAGACTAAAAATTTAATACCACCATTTTTTTGAGACTACTCCTCTTAAGAGCCAAAAAAATATATACACGGATAAACCTAATATCATTAATTTACCAATTTGAAAAAGCTTATGTTCATCCATTTGGCCAGCAATATTTGATAAAGCAAAAATTGTTAAAAATAAAAATACTGTAAGCCAAGCTGTAGCCAGCCAAAATAGTGCTTCCAAAATAGAGTTTAATAAATCCTTGTCCATATCTTAGGATATCATGTTAAAATTTTGTGAATAAGGAGAAAAATTATGACAGACGAAATATATAAAAAAGACATACGCGCACTTTTGAAGACTTTTGGGGTTATGGCTGATGAAGCAATTGTTGGGCATATTGCAAAAAATCCTGGTATTTCACAACTTAATTTAAAAGTAATTCTTGTAGATGATACTAAATATGATGATCAAAATTGCGAAAAATTAAGTTTAGAAATTAATAGAAGTATTGAATGTAAATAAATGTTTAATAAATATTTTATTATTAATTTGTAATTTTTTTTAGGAAATCTAGAGTAATTTGCTGAATATTTACATCGTGCATTAAACCGTGTTTTTTTGATAAAGGCTCGTCTTCTAGAACAACTGATTTGTTAAACTTATTATTATTCATAAATTCTCCACAACTACCCTTCAAAACATCAAGCTGAAACCAAGGGTCGTATTTTGCTACTAATGATAACACTGGTTCATTATTAGATGTTTTAAGACCTCTGTATTCATCCCATCCTGCATTACAAGTCCAACCTTCTATGATTTTTCCTGTAACATTTGATTTTATACTTTTTGGGTTGTATTTAGCTGTGGTTATACCTCCCTCGCTATGACCGGCTAAAACAATATTTTTATTATCTACCCATTTTAGTTTTTTTGCATTGAATACAGCATTCTCAGCATCTATTAATCTAATTTTTAAAACACTTCGATACATACCGCCTCTTTTGTTTACGGTATCACAAGACTGAGCGTATTTTTTTCTAGCTAAGCTAGGTGGGGCTATTACTGCATATCCATTTTTAGCAAAGAAATCTATCCTTTTAGCGGTTCCAGCCCAGTGTCCAGAACAACCATGAAGATAAATAATTGTTTTGTATTTCTTATTTAAAAAATCCTCGTTATTGTTTAACTCTTTAATAGTACCCCTGTAAATATTTCCATTTTTTAGAGGTATTCTAATAAGCGCATTAACCCAAGTTAAGTTTACTTCATCTTTGTCATTAAAATTTTTCTCATGCATATCGGATTTATCAGTAAAAGTTTTGGAAGAATTATTAAAATCCGAATAGAAATTATTATAATAACTATTAGAAAAGCTATTTGATGAAACAAAAAAAACCAATAGTGTAAAAATTTTTAAAATTTTCATTTTTATATTTTCAGTTTATTATTTGTTAATATATATAATTTTATAAATTTCTTCTATACTTAATTTTTAACAACATTTATTAATCTATGAAATATATTAGCAATACTATAATATGGATTCAAAATGACTTTAGATCCCACCCTTTTCGATTTGTAATTGAATTTTTTGCTTGGCTAATAACCATTGGTTGTTCGGTAGTAATGGCTATTACAGTTCCAAACCCTCCACTTTTTGAGCTTTATATTGTATGGATCTTTGGATGTATTCTTTACACTTGGGCAGCTTGGACTAGAGGATCTTTTGGAATGCTTGCAAACTATATTGCCTTAACCCTAATTGACAGCGTTGGGTTGTATAGAATTATACTTACAGGATAGTTTTTATTGCTTCAGGCGGTCTACCTATAATCGCTTTATTTTTAGTTATTAAGATTGGTCTTTCGATTAATACCGGATATTTTATTAAAATTTTTATAATCTCCTTATCAGAAAACTTACTAAAATCTAATTTTTTTTCTTTAATAATATTTTCTCTTTTTCTGACTAAGTCTATTGGCTTTATTTTTAATTTCTTAATAATTTCTTCTAATTCAATAAAAGAAATTTTCTCGGAAAGGTAGAATTTTATTCTAATATCTTTATTGATACTTTCTAGAATTTTTAACCCCTCTCTGGATTTGCTGCATCTTGGATTATGAAAATAAATCATTATTTTTACTCGTTAAAATGGCGTCCCCAAGGGGAGTCGAACCCCTGTTGCCGGGATGAAAACCCGGTGTCCTAGGCCTCTAGACGATGGGGACCCTAGAAAGTCAGTGATTTTGAGGTGCTTCGCTCATAATGTCAAGTTATCAAACGCTTAGCATCTAAAATTCTTTTCAAACAAGCCTCTTTTCCAAGTAGAAATATCGTTAAATTTATAGATGGAGAGGATAAATTACCAGTTAATGCCAATCTAATTGGTTTAGCAAATTCCGGCATTTTAAGGTTAAGTTTATTCATTACTGAATCTATCACAGTGTCAATATTTGAAATTTCCCATTCGCTTATATTGTTTAAACCTAGATACAAACTTTCAAATATGTCTTTATTTTTTAAAGTTAAAAATTTCACAGCAAGTTTATCTTCAATAAGGATATTTTCGTTTATAAAAAATTCACTTTCGTCGATAATTTCTTGTATGGTTTTACAACGATCACGTTGAGCTTCGATTATTTCAATGACTTTTTCTTTTGGAAGCTGATCAAATTTTTTTGTTAAACATATAAATTCTTTATATAAATCATCAATTTGTATCTCTTTTATAAAATATTTATTAAGCGAATATAATTTTTTGTAATCGAATATAGCGGCAGATTTATTCAAATTTTTTATATCAAATAGCTCAATAAGCTCTTCTATGGTGAACTTTTCCTTATTACCAGAGGACCACCCTAGCCTTGAAAGATAATTTATTACAGAGATTGGAAGCAGCCCCTCCTTTTTTAGGTCATATGTACTTGTTGCACCGTGTCTTTTTGATAATCTTTTTTTATCTTCTCCCATTATTAACGGTAAATGGGTGTATATTGGTGGATTATAACCAAGAGCATTCATCATATGTATTTGCCTATATGTGTTATTTAGATGATCGTCTCCCCTTATTATATTTGTAACCCCCATATCTATATCATCAACCACAACTGTTAAATTGTAAGTAGCACTTCCATCAGATCTTTGTATGATGAGGTCATCTAACTCTTGATTGCATACGGATACATCTCCTTTTAACGTGTCTTTTACAATTATATTTCCTTCTGTGGGTGTTTTAAATCGTACTACAGATCCTTTTTTGTACGGAAGTCCTTTTTCTCTATTTCTCCCATCATATTTAGGCTTAATACCCGCTTTTTGTTGTTCTGACCTTAAAATATCAAGATCTTCTTTTGTGCAATCACAATAATACGCATTTCCTGACTGTAAAAGTTGATTTATTGTCTGCTCATACTTAGGTGCCCTTTCGCTCTGGTAAACTAAACTATCATCGTGATTTATACCTAACCACTCTAAAGACTCAAGAATATTTTCAATATATTCGTTTTTTGAGCGAGTTTTATCCGTATCTTCAATCCTTAAAAGAAACTTCCCTCCTTTGTTTTTTGCATAAAGCCAATTAAATAAAGCTGTACGAGCACCCCCAATATGTAAATTCCCAGTTGGACTTGGTGCAAATCTAGTTATTACCATTATTATTACCTTGAAAAATGAATATAAGAGTTGTATTTTAATTCGTTTCAAATATACACTGCAATCATATTATGTTAATTGATGAATATAAAGCACTTAGTTCAAGAAATGATTTTTTTATTGATTCTGAGCAAATAAAGATAATTGACTCTTTTCAAGAGTTATATGATCGAATTACCGGGGTAAAAAAAGTTGGTAATTCAATTTTAAGTAATATTGGATTAAATCTCTTTAGCAATAAAAATTCAAATATAAATAAAGGAATATATCTATACGGTGGTGTAGGCAGGGGAAAAACTTTTATAATGGATATGTTTTATAAAGAACTTCCACTAAGTAAAAAAAAGAGAATACATTTTCATAGATTTATGAATGATATTCACGGTAAACTAAATTCAAAAAAAAATATTCAAAACCCAATTGATCTAATAGCAAAAGAAATATCGCAAGAAGTAAGCGTTCTTTGTTTTGATGAATTTATTGTGAATGATATCGCCGATGCAATGATTCTTGGCGAGCTTTTAAAAGGATTATTTGCAAATAACGTTATAATTGTTTTTACTTCAAATACAAAACCAACAAATTTGTATAAGGAAGGGTTACAGAGAGAGAAATTTTTATATGCGATTAATTTAATTGAAGAGAATACAAAAGTTGTATGCTTAGAAAGTGATAAAGATTATAGGTTATTAAAATTTGGAAACGTCAATACATATCATTATCCATGTAATGAACAAACTGATATAAGCATGCAACAATACTTCTCGTCAATTTCACCAGATTGGTTTAATTGGTTTACTAGGAAACCAGTTTTTGAAGGTGCAACAATACCTGTCAATAATAGGGATATCGATGTTAGATTCCTATCTTCGAATACAGTTTGGTTTAAATTTGAAACAATATGTGGCGATGGCCGATCGCAAAACGATTATATTGAGATTTCGAAAATATACGAGAATGTTTTTATATCAAATATTCCGAAGTTGGAAGAAAAATATACTGATGAAGCAAGAAGATTTGTATATATGATTGATGAATTTTATGATAGAAATGTTAAAGTAATTATTTCTGCGGACAGTTCAATTGATAAACTCTGCAATATAAAAAAGATAAATAAAGATTTTGAACGAACAAAAAGTAGATTAAATGAAATGCAATCATCAGACTATATGAAAAAAGAACATAAACAATAATAGGTAAAGAAAATGAATGATCCAGTAAACGTTGCAATTACAGGTGCAGCAGGAAATATAGCTTACTCAGCTATTTTTAGAATAGCTGCTGGCGAGATGCTTGGCCCAGATCAGCCAATAAATTTAAAATTAATTGATATTGAGCCAGCTATGAATTCCTTAAAGGGTGTAAAATTTGAGTTAGAAGATTGCGCTTTTCCATTAATTAAAGAGATCACTACAACATTTGATTTAGACGAAGGTTTTGAAAATTGTGAATATGCTTTACTTATTGGCGCTAAACCAAGACTAAAAGGCATGGAAAGAAAAGATCTTTTAAAAGATAACGGAAAAATTTTTAAACCACAAGGAATAGCAATTGACCGAGTAGCAAATAAAAATATAAAAATATTAGTTGTTGGAAATCCAGCAAATACAAATGCTTTAATAGCTATGCATAACGCACCTAGTATTGACCCTAAACAATTTACATCAATGATGAGACTTGATCATGATAGATCACTTGCTCAAGTTGCAAATAAATTTAATACTGAAATTAGCAATATTAAAAAAATTATTGTATGGGGAAATCATTCAAATACTCAAGTACCTGATCTATCATATTGCGAAGTTTCAGGAAATAATATTAAAAGTATTATAGAAGATAAATGGTATGAGGATAATTTTATACCAAGAATTCAAAAACGTGGTGCAGAAATTATTGAGGCTAGAGGTTTATCTTCTGCTGCTTCCGCAGCAAATGCCGCTATATCACATATGAGAGATTGGGTGTCAGGAAATAAAGATTGGCTAAGTATTGGGCAAATTTCAAACGGCAACTCTTTTGGAATATCTAATGATATTATGTTTTCTTTCCCTTCGGTATGTAATGATGGAGGTTTTGAGACTATAAAAGATATAGTTATTTCAGATAAACTATTAAATTATATAAAAATAACTGAAGATGAGCTAATCAAAGAAAGGGATTCTGTTTTGGATCTTCTTTAACAAAATCCTTTCTTTGAAAAAAGATATTTAAATCTTTACCCCTTCCCATTCTGTTATGAAGTCCTCTATCATTGCTGCTACTTCATCAGGCCTATCTTCTTGAGACCAATGGCCTGCCCTCTCAATAAATTGAAGTCTTACTGGGCCAGCTATATCTTGCTTTAATCTTTCACCAGATTCTTTAGGCATCCACGCATCGTGTAAAGCCCAAAAAACAGCCGTAGGACAAGTAATCTTTTTATGGTCTACTGCTAAAGTTTCAGCATTTGTCGGTTGGGAACAAATTTTTACTAATGATTTAAATCCAGTAAGCCCATCTCTTCCCCAATGACATAAGTAGTTCTCTTTAACATTTTTATCGGTAAATGCGATTTTATCGTGACTACCAGTTCTCATCAAGCCAGCAAATTGAGCTACAGCTCCAGGCATTGCAGCAGCTAAAGCTTCGTCACTAGCTCCGACGAGCCCATTGAAAGCTTCAACCTCTAATACAGGCCAATAATCATATGCAACAGGATTCAATAAAACTAATCTACTTATATAGTCACAATATTTTGATGCAAATACTTGGCATACGCCGCCTCCATGATCATGACCCACTAAAATTACGTTTCCTTTAATTCCTAGCTCTTCAATTACACCTTTAATGGCTTCTGCCTGATTATTAAAAGTATGTTCAAAATTATCTAATGGCATTGATGATTGACCGTACCCAACCATATCCATTGCATATGAATGAAATTTACCTTCTAGATTTTTTTGGACGTGTCTCCATAATCTTGCATTTGTTGGTATACCGTGCACAAATAGTATTGGCATACCTTTATTATTTTTACCATACTCCTCAATATTTATTTCAAGGTCTTGAGAGCAAGCTTTTATTTTTACTTTCATTATCTCCTCACATTATTATATTTAATTATTTTTCAAAAACTTATATTATAGTTTATAACCGATTTTTAGATTAATTCAAGTAATTTGGCTGGACATTATAGATATGATATATGCAGTATTAATTATTTTAGTAGTATTTTCAATGCTTTATCTATATAAGCGCACCACAAATAAAAAAAAATTTTTATTTATATTAATTTTTTTATTAATTTTATTTCTAATCGCAACAGGAAGAGCTCATTGGATAACTGCATTAATAGTAGGATTAATACCAATAATAAAAAAATTATTTATTTTGTTTAGATATGCACCTTTAATAAAAAAATTTACTTCAGCATATAATAAAAGGTCAAGCAGTATGTCTAAAAAAGAAGCTGCAGAAATTCTTGATATAAATATTGATGCAACGCGAGAAGAAATTATTTTTGCACATAAAAAAGCCATACAAAAAAACCATCCAGACAAAGGAGGTACGTCAGAAATGGCTGCAAAGATTAATAAAGCGAGAGACAAATTACTTGGCTAAAAATTATTTTTTAATTTTAACTTTTTTCTTTCACTTGAAAATTTCTTCCTATGTTTAATACTTTTTTCAGAAACTCTTTTTCGCCACAACCTAAATGACGAAGTTTTTAAATTTTTTCGCATTATCTTAATTACATCTGATTCTTTTTTATTAGTTTTTTCGTAAATTTCTTCAAATGTGATTCTATCTGCCCAGGCAGCCCAGATAATCCAGTCATTAGAATTATATTCTTTTGGTTCTGGTTTTTTTACTTTAGTTTGAGGCCTATTAGATTTTTTCATATGGTTGGGAGCAAATTAAGCAATTTTGTTTCTTTTTTGTTTTAATAATATTAATACTTATATTTAAACCGTCAACAAGAACCAGTTTATTCTCATATGAAGGATTATTTCCGGTTAGTATATTAATACACTCCATTGCCATCATTGAACTTATCATTCCCACTAATGGTGCTAGTACTCCCGATTCTGAACAGGAATTATTATCTGTTAAGTCCTCATATATGCACTCGTAGCATGTGCTTTTGTTTGACATGACAGTTAAGAGTTGTCCTGAGTATCCTTCAACTGCACCTATTATTAATTTTTTATTATTACTGTTACAAGATTTATTAATAATTTTTCTTACTTCAAAATTATCAGTCCCATCTAATACAATATCAGAATCTGCAGTAATAGAATCAACTTCATCGGTTGATAAAATTTTGTTAGAGAATTTATTTACAGATAAATTAGGAAATCTAGATTGTAAATATTTATCTATAACATCTGTTTTATGAAAACCAATATCGGAGTTTGTAAAATTAATTTGCCTTTGAAGATTTGAATCTTCAACCGTATCGAAATCTACAATATTAATTTTTTTTACACCGGCTGAGGCTATATATGTTGTGATTAAATTACCAATTCCACCTAGCCCAAAAACTGTTACCTCAGAAGAACTGAGTTTTTGTTGGCCCTCTATGCCAATATTAGGAAGCAAAATGTGTTTTGAGAAATATAAAAGATCTTTGTCGTTCAAATAATTAAAATCCATATTATTATTTCTTTGAATTAAATTTTTCCATTTGTTCTTTTGTCGCTTCTTTTTGGTATTTTGACTTCCATTCATCATATGGCATACCATAAATGATATTTCTTGCTTCATCATAAGAGATTTCCACACCTTTATCTTTAGCAGCAGATACATACCATTTTGATAGGCAATTTCTACAAAAATCAGCTAGATTCATTAAATCAATATTTTGCACCTCGGTTTTATTCTGAAGATGCTTAACAAGCATTTTAAAAACTTCTGATTGGATTTCCATTGTAAGTTTATTGTTGTTATTATTCATAATTAAGCAAATCTCCATAAAATTTATAATAAAATTATATTATAAGACAATATTTTATCATTCTACAGAGGTGTTTTATATTGGAAATTAATGACATAACAATAGGTATTTTAGCTGGTGGTAAGGCAACAAGAATGAATAATAAGGACAAAGGCTTAGTCTGTATTAACGGTATAACGTTAGTTAAGAATATTATTGATAAAATTTCACCCTATACAAAAAATATATTAATTAACGCTAATAGAAACATTCAAACATATAAAAATTATAATTATCCTGTTATAAGCGATGAATATAAAGATTTCCAAGGCCCCTTGTCTGGCATTCTCAGTATGTTAAAAAATATATCAACCGAATATCTTTTAACAATCCCCTGTGATAGCCCAAATATTTCTTGGAAACTAATAGATAAATTTTTAATAGATTCTAACAATACCCAGGATATTTTTGTTGCTCACAATAATTTAAGGTCACAGCCTGTATTTATGCTTATATCAACAAGATTAATAAGCTCATTAGATGATTTTTTAACATCAGGGCAAAGAAAAATTGATATTTGGTACAAAGAAAATAACTATAAATATATATATTTTGATGAAGAAGATAAATATTTTGATAATATAAACACCATTGAACAATTAAATAAATATAATAATGTTAAATAAAAATATAATCGGCTTTGCTGCATATAGTGGTACAGGCAAAACAACATTAATTAAAGAGTTAGTAAATATTCTTAATAATACAGGTTATAATGTATCTGTTATTAAGCACGCTCATCACGACTTTGATACAGACCATCCTGGTAAGGATAGCTATGAAATTAGAAAAGCTGGCTCCACAAATATTTTAGTGTCTTCAAAAAAAAGATGGGCGTTAATACATGAAAATAAAAAAACCCAGGAGCCTTCGCTGCAAGATTTAGTTGATTTAATAAATAATATTAAAACTGATATTATTTTAGTAGAAGGCTTTAAGTTAGAAGATTTTCCAAAAATTGAACTATATAGAAAAGACATAGGAAAAGGTTTTCTTTATGAGAATGATATGAATATAGTTGCTATAGCTTCTGATGAAAAAATTAATATTTCCAGAAATATTGAAGAACTTGATATAAATAATCCACAACAAATTGTTGATTACATTATAAAATATCTAAAATTGTCGAAATAAAGTTGTTACTTAACGAATTTTTATAATTATGTTAGTATAAGTCCTCTTAAAAAATACACAGTAGCATAAAAAAGGCGATTATTTTAAGCATAATCAATATTAAGTTATGACAAATAAGAAAATCACAATAAAAGACGCTGAATCAAATAAAGAAATTGATTTACCAATTTTAGAGTCAGTTTTGGGCCCAAATGTTGTTGATATTAAATCTTTAGAGAAGAATTTGGGACTTTTATCTCATGATCCTGGGTTTTTGGCAACATCAAGCTGTGAAAGCAAAATAACTTTTATTGATGGGAACGAGGGAAAGCTTTGGTATCGAGGCTACCCAATTGAAGAGCTTGCAGAAAAAAGTAACTTTACAGAAACAGCATATTTGTTATTAAAAAATAAATTACCAAATATCAATGATTTAGAATTATTTTCTAACGACATTTCTAATTCATATGATGTAGATTCATCAATAAAAGACATGATCAATGTTTTTTCAAAAGACAGTCATCCAATGGCTATAATGATAGCTTGCTTAAGTTTTTTAGCTGCTAAACACCATAAAGAGATTAACATTCAAAACGAAAAATATAGATATGAGTCAACCATAAATCTAATAGCTAGTGTTCCAGTAATTTCAGCCTGGATACTAAATCATATTTTAAGTAATAATTTTCAAAAACCGAATAAATCTCTATCCATAGCTGAAAATTTTATTAATATGTCTTTCCCGGAGTTAAATGAAGAGCAAAAAAATCATTCGTCAAAAGCAATGGATATAATATTCCTACTTCATGCAGACCATGAGCAAAATGCATCTACTTCAACTGTTAGATTATCTGGTAGCTCTGAAACAAGTCCTTATGCTGCAATTGCAGCTGGCATTACAACGCTTTGGGGTCCTACGCATGGCGGCGCAAATGAAGCCGTAATTAATATGCTTGAAGAAATAAAAAATTCTGAAAGAGATGTTGAGCACTATGTTGAGCAAGCTAAAGACAAAGAAAATCCATTTAGATTAATGGGCTTTGGTCATAGGATATATAAAAATTATGACCCAAGGGCAAAAATAATTCAAAAAATAGCGCACGAATATTTAAATAAATTAGATGATAATAATCCAAATAAACCATTATTTGATATTGCAATGAAACTCGAGAAACATGCTCTTGAGGATGATTATTTTGTATCAAGAAAATTATATCCAAATGTTGATTTTTATTCAGGTATTGTTCTTAAGGCAATAGGAATACCTCAAAGCATGTATACAGTTATATTTGCATTAGCAAGAACTGTAGGATGGGTAGCACACTGGAATGAAATGATAGAAGATAAAAATTTTAGGATTGGAAGACCAAGACAATTATACACAGGAAAAAATAAAACCTCATATAAAGATATAAAAGATCGTTAATTTTTAAAAAAATCACCTATAACTCTAGAAAAATTTTTTACATCTACTAAAAAAGAATCATGTCCTTGAATAGAGTTTAAAACTTCAAATTTTACGTTTTTACCTGCTTTTGTCATACCATCAGCGATTTCTTTTTGCTGATCAATAGGGAAAAGAATATCTGAATCAACTCCAATAATTAAATTATTTTTCGTATGTATCTTTGCTAAGCCGGCATTAACTGTGCCTCCATGCTCCGCAACATCAAATAAATCCATGGCTCTTGATAAATATAAATAACAATTTGGGTCAAACATGGAAACAAATTTTTCAGCGTTATGATCCAAATAATTTTCTACTTCGAATTCTATATCAAACATTTTTCTGTCATTTTGCTTTGGAGATCTTGCTCTATTAAATCTTTCGCGCCATTCATTTGCTGCCCTATACGACATTAAGCCTAATTTTCTGGCAAGCTTCATACCATTAATAGGTGCTGAATTTTTTTCGTAAATACCATTGTTCCATATTGGATCACTTCTAATTAATTCCCTTTGAAGCGATCTAATGGATATTGTAAACGGCAATGCGCGCGCAGCAGCTGATATTATAATTAAATTACTCAAGCTATTAGGGTACATTAACGAATATGCTAAAGCTGTCATTCCACCCATTGATGGACCAATTACAGTATGAGCATGATCTACACCAAGCGTTAGCAAAACAGAGTGACCAGCTTTTGCTATATCTTCAATTGATAATTCTGGGAAGCTTAAACCATAAACAGATCCAGTTTCTTTATTAATGGAAGCTGGTGATGTTGAGCCAAAACAGCTACCTAATGAATTAACGCACACAACAAAATATTTATCTGTATCTATTGGTTTACCTGGGCCAATCATATACTCCCACCACCCTTTTGATTTATTTAAATCAGAGGAAGCTGCATGTGAAGAAGGAGATAAACCCGTAAAAAGAAGTACAGCATTATCGTTATTTATAGACAACTCACCCCAGGTTTCATAAGCAATTTCAACGTTATTCAAGACTGAGCCTTTGAACATTTTAAAGCCTGTGCTTCCATAATCACTAGGAAGCTTAGCAATACTTGTTCCATCAACTAAAAATTCATTAGACATAATACATCAATTAAATTAAAAATTTTTTAAGATTATACTTCAGACTTTGAATCAAATGAATAACCTTTTTTCAAGCAGCCATTAATCCACAATGACAAAAAATAGCTCTTGTACCACTTGGTAAGACGTACATTATGAAATATTTGAATATCTTTATTAGTATTTAAATCGTAATAATTAGTATTTTTATGATTAAGAATTTCAACTTGCTTTGAATCAAAATAAATTTTTATTTTCACAATATCTAAATATAAATTATCATCAAAATCATTGTTTAAAAATTTTACAATGGCAGTGTGTTTTGAAATTGATTCAATGTAAAAGTGCATCTTCTTATTTGAATCTATCAATCCAGATTCAAATTTTTTACCTAAAGACTTATTTTTTACAATATCTAAATCAATAAGCTTCGATAATAATATAAAATTACTTTCATAAGATCTCATTAAAGAAAGAAAGTTATTTTTGCTTACAGAATTGAAATTACTAATCTCTAACATAGATTAATAATACACAGCATCACTAAACCTGTCTAATAATTTAAACAAAGTAATTATAAAAAATAATTAAAGTAAAATGAAATTAGTACCAAATTATGTTTAGAATTTCATAAAAGCACAAAAAAAATCATTTAATCAAATATTGTAAAATATATTTACAATAATTTTATTTATAATTAAGCTGGTGATTTTTATTTAGCTTCTACGTCTGTAGCAGTTAAACCTTTTTCACTTTCAGTAACTGTAAACTCTACTGCTTGTCCTTCTTTAAGAGTTCTATAACCGTCACCTTCAATTTTAATTGCTCCAAAATGTACAAAAACGTCTTTACCACTTTCTCTTTGAATAAATCCGTAACCTTTTGAATCATTAAACCATTTAACTGTACCTGTTTCTCTATCTGACATATTTTTCTTCTATATTGTATTAATCAAAAAAATTAGATAACTAATTTTATATTTTATGAGTAAAAAGTTTTTAATCTTTTAAACTCATAGTACGTATCATATCAGCAATTTCATTAACTTCAATGTCTTTTAACGATATTTTATTTAATATAAGATCATAAATTATTGGGTCTTCGTAGGATAATAACTTTATAAAACCTGATTTTTGTGATTTTGTTGCTGTTTTGTAATACAAATTATAGAAACCTGTCATTAATATATCAAGTTCCTTTGTGCCTCTTCTGCATCTCCAAAGAATTTCTTTTTCATTCATTCTAAATTTTATTAGATACTATTAATGATTTTATTTTTGCGATTTGTTTTGCTGGATTTAAACCCTTTGGACAAGCGTTTGTGCAATTCATAATTGTATGACATTTATAAAGTTTAAAAGTGTCTTCAAGATGCTTGAGTCTTTCATTTGTTTTATTATCACGAGAATCAGCTATCCATCTATAAGCTTGCATTAAAGTAGCTGGGCCCAAATATTTATCACTATTCCACCAATAGCTAGGACAACTAGTTGAGCAACAGGCACACAAAATACATTCGTCTGAACCATCAAGCTCTGATAGCTCTTCTTTTGACTGAAGTCTTTCTTTTTCTTTATTTTCGGGTTCATCCGCTTGCAACCAAGGTTGGACAGATTCATATTGTTTATAAAAATTTGTAAGATCTGTAACTAAATCTTTTACGACAGGCATATGAGGTAATGGATAAATTTTTATATCACCTTTTATTTCATCAATACTTTTTGTGCAAGCAAGTGTATTTCTTCCATCAATATTCATTGAACATGAACCACAAATGCCTTCTCGACAGGATCTTCGAAATGTAATAGTTGTATCAATTTCATTTTTAATTTTTAATAAAGCATCTAAAACCATTGGTCCACAGTCTGCTGTGTCAATTTCATATGTATCGACTCTTGGATTTTTTTGATCGTCCGGGTCGTATCTATATATTTTAAATACTCTTATATTATCTTTATTATCAGATTCACATTTAAAATATTTTCCGTTTTTAACTATTGAGTTTAATGGAAGTTTAAATTTAGCCACGATTAGTACACTCTCTTTTTAGGTGGAACAGCTTCAACTTCATCAGTTAAAGTTGTTAATACAACTTTTCTATAATCTATATCGACTATACCATTATCGTTAATGTATGCAATTGTATGTTTCATCCACTCGTTATCATTTCTATCTGGAAAATCATCACGAGCATGAGCTCCTCTTGATTCTTTCCTATTATATGCCGACTCTACAGAAACTATAGACTGGGTAAGTAAGTTTTCAAGCTCAAGCGTCTCTAAAAGTTCTGTATTCCATTTCATAGATCGATCACTTAGGTTTATATTCGAAAAATCTTTATATAAAGAATGTATAATTTTTCTACCTTCTTCTAGAGTTTTTTCTGTTCTAAAAACAGCTACACTCCTTTGCATTTCTTTCTGCAATTTCAATCTCAAATGGGAAGGTAAGTTATCTCCAGAAGAAAATCTAACTTTATCGAATCTCGATACAATTTTATCAATAGCATTTTTATTGGTCTCTTTGTGCGCAGCTCCAGGCTTCACTAGTTTTGCGGCTTGTTTTGCAGCTGCTCTTCCAAATACAATTAAATCTAATAGTGAATTTGAACCTAATCTATTAGCACCGTGAACAGATACGCAAGATGCTTCACCGATAGCCATTAATCCAGGCACAATTGTTTCGTCATTTATATTTTTAGGTTTTATGACTTCACCAAGATAATTTGTTGGTATTCCACCCATGTTATAATGAACGGTAGGTATTACAGGTATAGGTGCTTTTGTTACATCAACGCCCGCAAAAATCTTTGCCGATTCAGCAATACCTGGGAGTTTTTCGTTAATAACATCTTCTCCTAAATGCTCTAAATGAAGCTCAATATGATCTTTGTCTTTTCCAACACCTCTACCTTCATTTATTTCAATTGTCATTGACCTGCTAACAACATCCCTTGAAGCCAAGTCTTTAGCATTTGGAGCATATCTTTCCATAAACCTTTCACCGTCAGAGTTTGTTAAATATCCACCTTCGCCTCTTGAACCTTCAGTAATTAAGCAGCCAGCGCCATAAATGCCTGTTGGGTGAAATTGAGTAAATTCCATGTCTTGTAAAGGCACCCCTGCTCTTTGAGCCATTCCACCCCCATCTCCAGTACAAGTATGTGCTGATGTAGCTGAAAAATAAGCCCTGCCATAGCCACCTGTTGCCAATAAAGTAACATGCCCTTTGAATAAGTGTAATTTTCCGGAGGCTAAATCGATTGCTACTACTCCAACGCACTCTCCATTATCCATTACTAAATCTATTGCAAAATATTCTATAAAAAATTCTGCTTTATATTTTAATGATTGTTGATACAAAGTGTGAAGAATTGAATGTCCTGTTCTGTCTGCTGCAGCACAAGTTCTTTGTGCCGTTCCTTCACCATAATGAGTTGTCATTCCACCAAATGGTCTTTGATATATTTTACCAGCTTCAGTTCTTGAAAAAGGTACTCCATAATGCTCAAGTTCTATTACAGAAGGTATAGCTTCTCTACACATATATTCAATTGCATCTTGATCCCCCAACCAATCAGAACCTTTAATAGTGTCGTACATATGCCAGCGCCAATCATCTTCCCCCATGTTTCCAAGAGCTGCACTCATGCCACCTTGAGCAGCAACAGTATGACTTCTTGTTGGAAAAACTTTTGTTATACAAGCAGTTTTTAGACCTTCTGTTGCCATGCCTAAAGTAGCTCTTAAGCCTGCACCCCCAGCCCCAACTACAATAACGTCATATTCATGGGTTATCATCTCGTAATCTTTATTCATTTATATTTGAACTCCGAAATAAATTATTGAAATAGAGCTAAGACCCAACAAACAAAAAATTAAATAAATAACGTGTAAAAGTTTTATGTAAAAATTTCTTTTTTCTGCTTGAGAAATATAGTCTTCAAGAATAACCTGAATACCAAGTTGGAAATGGCTTGCTGAAATGATGATCAATATAAATAAAAGAATGAAGTTTGTTGTGTTACTTATCCAGAAAGTAATATTTTCATAAGAAAATATATTTATAAAACTTAAAGAATATATTAACCAGAGCATTAGAGGTGCTAAAAATATTGCAGAAAATCTATGATAAAGCCAATGTTTTTTTCCGTGAATCAATCTTTTCTCCTTCTACATTTAGATACCAAAATACAGCAAAACAGTAAAAAAGGTTAATAAAACTGCAGAACTAAGTACTAATAGAGATGATATTAAAGGAGATTTTCCACTAAAACCATAGCCAAAGTCCCAAGCTAAATGCCTAATTCCATTCGATAAGTGCAAGTAAAAAGAAAACACCCACATACTCATTAATATTTTTGCATATATACTTGATATTATAATATGGCTTATACTATAGAATTCGGTACCTGATGCAATGGATAATAAGAAAATTATAAATATTGCATAACCTATACCATTAATGACTCCACACATACGATGTGATATTGACACAAGCGCAACAAGAGGTAATCTGTATACTTGTAAATGTGGCGACAATGGTGTTTTAGATCCTGACATTGTTTTCCTTAAATATTAAAATAATTTTAAAGTTGCATATGATATACGATTTTTTAAAAAAATACCTCACAAATATAGCATATTATGATGATTATGGTCTTCAATATAATTATCAACCGGAAGAAGAAATCAACAAAATAACAAATAATTATTCAATTTCTGTACTAAAAAATAAAGTACTAATAAAATGCACTGGTGATGATGCTGAGAGTTTTTTGAATTCTCAATTTACAAATGACATAAAAACCCTTAAAGATAAAAATATAATTCTCTCAGGATATTGTAATCCAAAAGGAAGAATTATATCAATTTTCTATATATTTCAAATAGATAAAAGCTATTACTTATATACAACTTTAGATTCTTCAAAATTGCTAATTGATAAATTAAACATGTATAAAATGATGTCAAAAGTTGATTTTACAATTATAGAAAACGAGCTTATAGGTGTAAAAGACGTTAAAAATAATTCATTAAATTCGGTCAAACCAAATATCAAAAAATATAGTGATAACCAAGATACGATAGTTTTTTCAATAGATAATAAATCAATTATTTTATCTATAAATCAAAAAGACATTGATAAATGTATAGATCTTGAAAAGGTAAATTTACTTGGTTATAAGGCTTGGGATTTCTGTGACATAAAAAATAAGATTCCATTTATTTACAAAAAATTTATTGAGTCATTTACACCTCAAATGCTATCTCTTGATATATTAAATGGCGTTTCATTTGAGAAAGGATGTTATCCTGGGCAGGAAATAGTTGCTAGAACTCATTATCTCGGAGAAGCAAAAAAAGCTCTTTATTATTTTGAAATTATGTCATCAAAAGAAATATTAATTGGAGATGAGTTGAAAGAAGTAGATAATAATAAGGTCTGCGGTCACATAGTCAACGTCGTTTGTTCTGGTAAAAATGAATATATTTGCCTAGGATCTTTAAGAAAAGAATCTATAAAAAAATCACTTTTAGTTTACTATGGTGATAAAATAGAAATTATAGAGGAGGTGTTAAATAATGGTTAAGTATTTAATTATCTTGTGTATAGCTATATTTCTTCTAATTTTATTTGCAAATAGAAAGAAAAATGAGTTTGTAATTCCATTAATAATTTTATTAATAATTTTTATAGTAATAATTATATTTGCTTTTCTTGGTTACTAAGACTATCTCATCAGTGGAAATAACAACACATCTCTGATTGAAGGTGAATTCGTTAAAATCATTACTAGTCTATCAATACCGATGCCCTCTCCAGCAGTTGGAGGCATTCCATATTCTAATGCTTCAATATAATCATCATCTAAATACATTGCCTCATCATCTCCTGAATTTTTTAACTTTACCTGATCCTCAAATCTTTTTCTTTGATCATCAGGATCATTTAATTCTGAAAAACCATTAGCTATTTCTTTACCCATAATAAAAAATTCAAAACGGTCAGCAATAGATGGATCTTTTTCATTGACTCTTGCTAGAGGAGAAACCTCAATTGGATATTCCGTAATAAATGTTGGGTCTATTAAATTTGGCTCTACAATTTTTTCAAATATTAAGAATTGTAATTCTCCAATCGAAAAAGAATTATTTACTTCTATGTTTAATTCTTTAGAAAAATTTATTAGTTTTTCCTTGTCTTCTAAATCTTTAGTGTTCAATTTATTTGTAAATTCTAAAATTGATTTTTTAAGTGTTATTCGTTTAAACGATTTACCAAAATTTATTGATTTACCTTGGTATTCTACAACTGTAGTTCCTTTTACTTTTTTTACAATATTTTTTAGAAGTTCCTCAGTAAGACTCATCATATCTAAATAATTTGAATAAGTTTGGTAAAATTCAATCATAGTGAATTCCGGATTATGTTTTGATGAGACACCCTCGTTTCTAAAATTTCTATTAATCTCATATATTTTCTCAAAACCGCCTACTATAAGTCTTTTTAAATATAATTCCGGTGCGATTCTCATATACAAATCTATATCTAATGTATTATGATGCGTAATAAATGGTCTAGCTGTAGCGCCCCCGGGAATTTTCTGCATCATAGGGGTTTCGACTTCAATAAATCCTTTGCTATCAAAAAAACTCCGAATAGACTTTATTATTTTAAATCTTTCGTTAAAAGTAGTCCAAGTGTCTTCATTACATATTAGGTCTAAATATCTTTTTCTATATTTAATTTCTTGATCAGACAGACCATGAAATTTTTCTGGTAATGGTCTTAATGATTTTGTAACAATATTAAATTCTAAACAATTAATAGTGAGTTCGTCTGTTTTAGTTTTAAATAGAAACCCTTTAACATATACAATATCTCCTACATCAGAATTTTTAAAAAGTTTAAAGTTTTCTTCAGAAAATTTAGTTTTGTCTACGAAAAACTGTATATTACCAGACTCGTCTTTAATGCTAGCAAAGCTTGACTTGCCCATTATTCTCTTAGACATCATTCTACCCATAACAATAAATATTTTTTCTTCATTAGCAATAACATTATCACTAGCAGAAGCTTCTCTAATATCTTTGCAACTAATATTATCTTTAAAACTATTAAGGTAATTGTTACCATTTTCTTTAAGTAAATCTAATTTTCTTCGTCTTTCGAGAATTAATCTATGCGAATCATCGATTTTATCGTTCATTATTGTCACCTACTTTTAAGCTTTCTTTTATAAATAAATCAATATTACCATCTAAAACAGATTGAGTGTTGCTTGTTTCAATATTTGTTCTTAAATCTTTAATTCTTGATTGGTCTAAAACATATGATCTTATTTGACTACCCCACCCTATATCAGCTTTCTCATTTTCTATACTGTCTTGCTCATTTTTCTTTTTTTGTATTTCAATTTCATATAATTTGGCTTTTAGCTGCTTCATAGCTGTTTCTTTATTTTTGTGCTGCGACCTTCCATTTTGACATTGAGTAACAACACCTGTTTTTAAATGTGTAATTCTTACTGCAGACTCTGTTTTATTAACGTGCTGACCCCCAGCACCACTCGCTCTAAACACATCTACCCTTAAATCGCTTGGGTCTATATCAATTTCTATATCATCATTAATTTCCGGAGAGACAAACACCGATGCAAAAGATGTATGTCTTCTGTTTCCAGAATCAAATGGAGATTTTCTAACTAACCTATGAACACCAGTTTCTGTTTTAAGCCATCCAAAAGCATATGGCCCATTAAATTTTAAAGTAGCACTTTTAATTCCTGCTACGTCACCACTTGTAATATCAATAGTCTCAATATCAAAATCGTGCTTTTCACCCCAGCGAGAATACATTCTCACAAGCATTTCAGCCCAATCCTGAGCTTCTGTACCTCCAGACCCAGATTGAATATCTACAAAAGCGTTACATAAATCTGATTTACCATTAAATATTTTTACAAAAGAAAGCTTCTCAGTAATTATATTTATTTTTTTTATTTCTGTTGAAATATATTCTTCTAACTCATCAGATGGATCGTCTTTATATAAATCCATAAACTCTTGAAGCTGTTGAAACTGATCAATAATATTGTTAAATTCATATATATCTTTTTCTAGTAAAGATTTTTTTTTAGATAAAGACAGTAATTTTTCTCTATCAGACCATATTTTTTCATCTTGAAGCTTAATTTCTAAATCATCTTTATCTTTTTTTTTATTATCTATGTCAAAGATACCTCCCAATTTCATCAATATTATTTTTGATATCAATTAATTGAGATTCATAATCGTTTATAGTCTTTGTCATTTTTTTACCTTATATTACCATCGCCAATAACAACAAATTTTTCATTTGTCAGCCCCTCAATACCAACAGGCCCCCTAGCATGAAGTTTGTTTGTACTTATACCAATCTCAGCTCCTAATCCATATTCAAAGCCATCTGCAAATCTTGAAGATGCATTATGCATAACTGAACTTGAATCAACGTTTCTTAAAAATAAATTAGCTATAGCGTTATCTTCAGTTACTATAACATCAGTATGTCCAGACCCATATTTAGATATATGTTTTATCGCATCGTTACAATTATCCACTATAATAATTGATAGTATCGAATCCAAGTATTCAGTTGACCAGTCTTCATCAGTTGCAAGAGAAGCAGAATCTAAAATTTCTTTAGTTTTTTTGCAGCCACGAATCTCAACATCTTTTAAAATTAGTTCTGCTTCCAACAATGGTAAAAAAATATTTGCTACTTTAGAATTAACAATAAGAGTTTCCATTGCATTGCAAACACCTGTCCTTTGGGTTTTTGAGTTGATACAAATACTTATTGCTTTATTAATGTCTGCAAATTCGTCAACATAAACATGGCATATTCCATCAAGATGTCTTAACACTGATATAGTTGATAAATCGTCAACTAGCTTTATTAAATTTTTTCCACCGCGTGGAATTACAATATCAATATAGTTATTTTGAACAAGAAGCTCATTAACAATTTTTCTATCTGTTTTATCAACTAATTGCACTACATTTTTATCAACATTATTGGCTACTAAAGAGTTTGTAATGCAGTTAGAAAGAATAATATTTGTATTTATTGATTCCGAGCCTCCTCTCAAAATTATAGAGTTTCCAGATTTTATTGACAAAGCAGACGCGTCAATTGTTACGTTTGGTCTTGATTCGTATATCATTGCAATAACACCTAATGGCATTGACATTTTTCCAACCTTAATGCCGCTTGACATTGTCTGGAGATTTCTTATTTCTCCAACAGGATCCTTAAAATCAATTATTTCTTGTATGCTTTGAGTCATTGAATTGATTCTGTCTTCATTTATCATTAATCTATCTACAAAAGAATTTGCAAAATTCTCTGAAGATTTTATTATTTCAAGGTCTTTATTGTTCGCTTCAATAATATTATTCTTATTATTATCTATTTCATCAATTAATGATTTTAAAATCGCATTTTTTTTGCTTTCACTCAAGCACGATATAATTTCAGAAGATGCTTTTGAAGCAACACACATTTTATTTACATATTCTTTTATATTCATATCTCTATTATATTAAGTATATTTAATAACTGAAAGTTTATTTTTTGCAATAGATACCGATAAATCATATATTGAATCCCATACATTTTCATCAAGTACGTTTTTCGACTGCATATCAATTCTAACAAGAACACCTAAATATGATTCTATTTTTTTAACTGAAAGCTTTTTTATAGAAAGTGACATTAAATTCTTTTTTTCATAAGGCCAGATATTTTTTAGAATTTCATCAATGGGCTTTCCTTGACTTATAAGCTCTAAGTTAAAGATTATTGATCTAAAGGTTCTTATAAATGACCAAATAATATATTGCGTAGGATAATTATTTTTTTTTAAAAAGTTCACACAAGACTGAATTTTATCAAGATTTCCTTCAATAGAGTAATCAACTAAATTTATTGCTTCAAAATCAACGTCACTTGAGAAAACTTTTTTTAAAAAGTCTAAATTTATAATTTCATTTTTATTAATCAATAAATTTATTTTTATTAAGGCTTGATTTGCTGCGACCATATTTCCCTCATATAAATCAGAAATGTAATTTATACAATTTTTATCAATATTATAATTGAACTTTGTTGCTATTTCTGAAAGTTCATTAACCATATTTTTTTTTGTTAACTCAAATAACCTAATAAGCCCAACGTTACTATTCTTTATACCAAGATAGTTCTTTTTAAAATCTGAAGCTTTCAATAATGGTAATCTTATAATTAAAATGTTTGATTCGTTATAATTTTCTATATACTGTTCGATTCTTTTTTCAGCATTAACACCTACTGTTTTTGTTAAAAATCTAAGCTCAATGACTTTTCTGTCGCTAAATAATGAAAGATTTGTGTTTATTGAATCAAAGTAGCCCCAATCAAATGATTTATCAATGTAAAGTATTTCTTGATCGTGAATATCATTTTCATTTGCCTTTTTTATAATCTTTTGAACACAATTTTCTTCTTGATATATTTCATCGCCTGTAATGATATAAATATATTTTAAATTTCCCTGTAAATGCTTGTCTAATTGATTATAATATATTTGCATATTATATATATTAACCTATCTGAAAAAAAACATATATTATTTATAAATGGCAAAGATAAAACCCACAATTGGAATTATTGGCACAGGAATTATTGGTATTCCAATGGCAAAAAATTTGATTAAGAGTAAATATAAAGTTTTTAGTTATGTTCGTGATATAAAAAAACATAAAAAAATTGAAAAGCATGGTCTGAAAATTATTAGAAATATTGAGGTTTTCTATAACCATGTAGATATTCTTATATTAGCAGTTGGCGATACAAGTGATGTAAAAGAAATTCTATTTGGTAAGACCGGTTTAGTTAAGTATTTAAAAATCCCAAAAATAGTTATTGATATGAGTACAATATGCCCTATCGAAACTATAAAGATGTCAAAATTACTATCCAATAGTAAAATTAAACTAATAGATGCTCCGGTATCAGGCGGAGAAATTGGGGCAATAGAAGGTAATTTATCAATAATGGTAGGAGGAGATAAAAGTATTGTTGAAAAGATAATGCCTATACTTAAAGTTCTTGGAAATAAAATAACACACATAGGAAAAAGTGGCACAGGTCAAGTTGCGAAAGCTTGTAATCAAATAATTGTTGCTCAAACTATAAATGCTGTAAGTGAAGCCTTTTTAATTGCAGAGCAGTTTAATGCTGATAAAAAAAATATTAGACAAGCACTACTTGGGGGTTTTGCATACAGTAAAATTTTGGATATACATGGAGAAAGAATTTTAAAAAATTCCTACAAACCTGGCTTTAAAACAAAACTACATGCAAAAGATTTAAGGATTGCTAAAAATATCACGAATCGAAAAAGTCTAAAATTAAAAGGTGTAAATTTAGTAACAAATTATATGAATAAATGTGAAAAAGAAGGTTTTAGTGAAATGGATTCTTCTGTTTATTATAAAATAATAAAAAAAGAAAACAAATGAAAGAAATTATCAAATCTTTAATTTTTAGTTTTTTTTATCTTAAAGTAAATTTTAAAAATTACGCGCCAATTATTTTATATCTTTTGTTTACTCAATTTATTATTAAGTATACTCAAAATATATATTTAGTTATTATATTCTTTTTACTATATATATTTGTATCAAGCCCTCTTGTAGTAAATATTTTTCGAAGTATCATTTTAAATGAAAATTTATCAAACCATTATTTTGATTTTTTTAAAAAAGATTATACAAATTTATACATAAAAAAAGTTTTCTACTTATTGATATCAGCAATAGTAATTTATTTTTTACATGTACTCATATTATCCCCGTTTATTAGTCAAGATATCTCTAAAATTACATTTTTCCTTTATATTTTATTTTTATACTTAATATACATATATACAAGAATATTATTTATTTTGCCTGCTGCTTCTTTAAATGTGTCAAAAGGTTTAAAAGACTCATATTTATTTACAAAAGGAAATTCCATAAAAATATATGTACTTTATTTAATTATAATTACGCCTTATTTTTTTATTAATATGATTATATCAAAATATGCGCAAGATTTTAGCGCTATTAACCTTTTAGTTTTAGTATCAATATTAATTCAAGTATATTTTACAATCTTACAAAGTGCATTTTTTGCTTATATTTATAAAAATATCTTAGGAATGAAAAGCTAAATATTGGTTTTAATAGTGTTTATAATCTGAATTTTTAAGAATTTAATTATATCGTCTTGTATCATTTCTTCTTCTTTTTCTGAACTATTAATATTTGACGAAGAAAATTTATGGTCTTTAGACAAGTTAATTAGTTTTTTATTTACTATAATTTCATTTTCTTTATTTAATAACGAAATTATTACTGATCCAGTAAGTGTAAACTCATTTTCTGTGGCATTACTTGTAACAGATGCAGTTGATTTGTCAAAA